>JAGOIO010000007.1 GCA_017995595.1 bacterium
CTCAAACAACCGCTTAGCTCTTGCCGTCGTTTCGTTAAGTAATAATTGCTCAAAAATAAAAGGTCGGAACAATTTTAACTTTTTGTTGGTAAAAGCTTTTTTGAAAAATCCCGACATTTATTTATCTTTTATCTTTTCTACATCATTTTTAATACTTCGTATTTCCCTGACAAAATCATTTATTCCGTCTGATAAATCTGAACCGATTGAACCCAAAATATCAATATCGTCAAAGGTTAATGTCTGTATTTCATTTTTCTTCTTTTTCATTCAAAAATCCCTCAAAAGGTATTTATCACATGCGTTGATTATCGTCAACACTATTATATTATAATATCCTTAAAAAATTAATTAGGAAATTTCGCTTAGAAGGTAGAGAGCTTGGACTTTTGTCGCTGTCAGCGGTGGACGAGGCTCTTATTCTATCAAAAAATAATTTATTTGTAACTAATTTTTCCCAAAGGGCTTGAATTTTATTTATTTTGTGTGTAAAATACTAAAGTATAGTCGAAATACAAGACCCTTAAGGTGGTGAAAAAGCAATGCCAGAAGTTAAAGTCGGCGAAAATGAAAGCATCGAAAGTGCTTTAAGACGTTTTAAGAAAAAAATTCAAAAAGCAGGTATTTTATCTGAAATAAAAAGACGTGAACGCTATGAAAAGCCAAGCGTAAAGAAAAAACGCAAATCTGAAACAGCTCGCAAGAGAAAAGTTTAAGATTAATAAAGTATTAAGCGGAATTGACGTAAGTCGGTTCCGCTTTTTTAATGCCTAAAATTCCTCCAAACACTAGTCGATTGGGCAATTGACTTTTCTGTGTAAATAAATGTAAAAAACATGCTCTTTTCTAGTCAATATCTGCGTTTGCATGGTTTTTATATAGAAGTGAATGTGGTATAGGTCATCATTAAGAAAAGTAAACGTTTTTTTGTATTACTTGCATGTTTCGGAATAATGTGAGATAATCGGAAAAATCGATTTTTTTTTGACTGCGTTACACAGAACAAAAGTTAAAAGGAAAAAAAATGAAAGTTAGACCCAACAATACAGCAAGCATTTCGAAGGCGGTGCAAAGACCGCAATATCGAATTCCTCTTTCTTCTGTAGAGTTGTCTCCATTCACCGAGAGTCCGTTAGTTGATAGTTTTAATAATAAGAAAAGACCTTTAAAAACAAATTCCGAGAATTTAGCTTTTAAAGGTCTTTCTTTTAAGAACGTATCTTACGCTGAGAAGGATATCAAGGAAGCTATTAATATTTATGAGGGAATTTTTGGTAAATCAGCAGGGGAAAAAGTAAGAGAAATTGAGTCAAGTTTAAAAACAGGTAAATTTGATGATGTAAAATTTGAAAAAGGACAAAACGGAAAAGATAACCAATTCACATTCAAAGAAAAAACAACTTTTAAGTTGTTTACAGAGAGCCTTGTAAGTCCGTTTACAACTATTCCGTTGGATATTACAAATTATATGTTCAAAGTTTTGGACAAGCATTTTAACTTTGGGCAAACTTCTATTGGCAAAAACCTTGAAAATTTGAATATCTTGAAAAAAAGAAGAGAAAATGACCTGCACACAACTACAATGGAATCTTTCAAAGAGATAATCGAAAATGTAAGGGATAAAAAAGCAAATCTTCTTTTTGAAAACGGTCATACCAGATTAGATTCTAAGATGTCAAACTACAGTAGTGATGCAGAGCGTTCTTTGACACGACTTGTAACAGGTATGACTTCAGCTTTCTTCTTGGCAAACGATTCTTACAACCTTTCAAGAGTGATTAAAGATGACCCTATAACTGCAGAAAAAGATAAAAAACACAGATTTAATCAGGAAGTTGCAAGAATAGGTTTGACTACGTATTTAACTGTTATAACTCTTGGTGCTATGAAAAAGATTGTTAACAAAAATGCGTGGGCAACTGTTGCAGCTGTAGTTGGCAGTGCCGGAATTTCTGAGGTTGTCGGCAGGTTGATTTCAGGTACTCCGGTTTTGCCTGTATCTGAAGAAAAAGCAAAAGAACTTGCTAAAAAATCAAATATTGAAGTTAAAAAAATTAAAGAACAAAGAGAACAAGATTTAGATAAAATTAATGCTTTTGCAGCATTCAACGGTAGTAAAAATATTGATAATAAAAATGAAGAATCACAAAAAGATAACGGTTTAAAACTTTCAACTGCTTTAAAAATTCTTGCAGGTATGGCTGTTGGTGGATTTGCAATAAGAAAAGGCAGAGAAACTAAAGCTTACAAAGATTTTACAAAATCAATAAGCGACAGAATAGACAAAGTTATAAGCGAAAATGAAACCGCAAATTCGATAAAATCAAAATTCACAAACTGGACAACAGAAACCCACGAATATAAAGCCGAAGATATAAAAAATGTTATGGACAAGCTTAATAATGCAGGATTTGAAAAGTTAGCAAAAACTTATGAAAAGCTTTTACCTGAAGCAAAAGACGGCATTGTATCTTTTGGTAAAACTGATAAAAAAATGTATTCAAGAATAACAAATTCAATAAAATTCCCGTTCGAATTTATGTGGGAAAAGGTTATTTTAGGTCCTGGAAAATTAGTTGAAAAAGTTGTAAATTCTCTAACAAAAGGAACTCAAAAAGAAGTTAAGAAAGCAGTTTTAGAAAAATTAGAAGTAGCAGATTATACTAAGAATCCAAAAGAATTCCAAAAAGATATAACCGCAGAAATAAAGAATAAATTTGGAAATAAAGTCAGCGATGAAGATATAAACAGAATTGTAGCGGAACAAGTTAATGTAAAAGCCAAAAGAATAAAGACTTTGCTAATGAATTCAATAAAATTAGTAAATAAAACAGATGAAAAAGATGTTAAAAAAGTAATAGGCGATAAATTATTTGAGTCAATGGATACTCAAGGAAAATCAAATTACTCAAACGCAGATATCGGAGCAAGCTGTAAAGTTTGGTGCAGTACAATAACAAGTTTATTCTTAATTGCAGACCATTACAACTTGGTAATGATAAATTCCGCAGGTCAAGATAAGAAAGAAGCAGGAATAAAAGCAAAAGAAAGAACATTACAAAGAGCTTTCAGCATTTTCTACTCAAAATTCACAATTCAACTCGGAAATACATTCTTTAGAGACTTTTATAATGCATCACTTCCCGGTTCGGCTGCGGTTAACATAGCAACGCAAACAGCGATGGAAGTTTTGACAAGAAAATCAATCGGAATGCCTGTAGGTGAAAGTTCAAAAGATGAAATATACCAAACAGAAACGAAAAACCAAAGTGCAAAAGGTTTGAAAGGCGGATTCTTTAAGGCAATGGCTTATGTAACAGGCAAGAAAAACATTTCACAACAAAAACAAGCAAAGACAGAAAAAGAAAAATCAAAAGTAAATAATAAATAAAAAAAGACAAGGCAAAAACGTTTAAATGAGAAGATAGAATGGGCGGATTTTTTAAAAAATCCGCCCTCTTTATTTGAAAAGCTGAAATGTTAAGAATAATTGCATATAAAATTAAGGTAAAAATTAAACCGTTGACAATGCTTTATGCTTGTAGTTACATGGTTATACAGGAAAATTGCCGAAATATTTGTGCTGAAATTATAGGTAACGTACCTGTGTTGAAAGAAATATTTATTTAAAATAAATAAAAAAGGAGAAAAAATGCCCACTATAAATCAATTAGTGCGTAAAGAACGTAAAAGATTAACAGACAAGACAAAGTCTCCTGCTTTGATGGATTGCCCTCAAAGACGTGGAGTTTGTACAAGAGTCTATACAACAACACCCAAAAAACCGAACTCAGCATTGAGAAAGGTTGCCAGAGTAAGATTAACTAACGGATTTGAAGTAACTTCATATATCCCGGGAATCGGTCATAACTTACAAGAACACTCTGTTGTATTAATCAGAGGTGGCAGAGTTAAAGATCTTCCTGGTGTAAGATACCACATCGTTAGAGGAACTTTGGATACTGCAGGTGTTGCAGGAAGAACACAAAGCCGTTCTAAATATGGTGCTAAAAAAGAAAAAGCTAAAAAATAATCTTAGCTGAAAGTATTACGTAAAAAATTAAATATTTGTCCCGAGGACAAGGTTTCTCGGTAAGACAATTACTAAAGAAAGGTAAATATATGTCAAGACGTTCAAAACCCGCAAAAAGGGTTCCAGCTGCTGATCCGATATATAACAGCGTTGATGTTTCAAAATTTATAAACAGAATTATGCGTAGAGGTAAAAAATCTCTAGCTGAAAGAATTTTTTATTCTGTAATGGATAAAATCGAAGAAAAAACTAACGATAAGCCAATGGAAACTTTCCAAAAAGCTCTTACAAATACAACTCCATTGTTGGAAGTAAAAGCAAGAAGAATTGGTGGTTCAACTTACCAAGTGCCTATCGAAGTTAAACCTGACAGAGGAATGGCTCTTGCAGCTTCTTGGATTATCGCTGCTGCAAAGAACAGACACGGCAAATCATTTGTTGAAAAATTAACTACAGAAATGTTAGATGCTTCAAATGGTGCAGGTGCTGCTTGCAAAAAGAGAGAAGATACTCACAAAATGGCTGAAGCTAACAAGGCTTTTGCTCACTACAGATATTAATCTCAGGTTTCAAACCAAAATTAAAAATAAGGTCGAAGGTTTTACTTTCGGCTTTATTTTTTTGTGTAAAATTTTTATAAAAAATTGCGTTGATACTTCTTTTTGTGAGAGAATAAAACATTATAGGGGGCAATTCTTATGGATAAAGCAAAGAGAATTTTAATAGTTGATGATGATGATGAGATAAGAGATTTACTAGAATTTGATATAGGGCAAAGCGGTTATTATGTTGATACGGCAAGTGATGGACTAGAGGGCTTGAATAAGGCTTTAAATAATACGTATGACTTAATTATGCTTGATGTTATGATGCCTAAAATGAATGGTTTTGATGTTTGCAAAAATATTAGAAAAGCAAAACTTGCAATACCTATTTTAATGTTGACAGCAAAAGGAACGATTGATGATAAAACTCAAGGTTTTGAGGGTGGAGCTGATGATTATTTGGTAAAACCTTTTGATATTCAAGAAGTTCTTTTAAGAATAAGAGTTTTGTTGAGACGCAATCAGGTTGAGGAAAAGAGTTCACTTTCAACAGAGGTTCTAAAATGCGGTGATATTGAACTAATGCCTGAAAGTTTGGAATGTATAATTATCAATCATAAGGTTAAACTTACCCCTACAGAGTTTGAGATATTGTATTGTTTAATGCAACATTTTAATAAACCTGTAACGCTTGCGGTACTTTTAGATGAAGTTTGGGGCTATGAGAGCGACGAAGACGTAAGAATGGTAAGAGTACATGTTGGCGGATTGAGAAATAAAATTGAGCCAAACAGTAAAAAACCTAAATATTTGCATACAGTAACTAATGTAGGATACAAAATTACTCCATTTGGAGAAGAATAATGAAGCATTTTATAAAAACGAGACGACTTAAAATTATTGAACAAATTCTTGTTGTACTGGTTTTTGCGGTACTTGTACCGATGGCAATAAGCGGATTTATTATAAATAATATCAATCAGCAGGCAATGCGTTCTCAGTTAAGGGATTCTGCGGTTCTGATATCGAAGATGGTGTCAGAAGAAGCTGATGTATTCCTGATTTCAGCCAGTACGCAGTTGAATCAAATTGATATAGCTTTAAGCTCGCTAAATTCTTTCTCTGCCAGAAAACAATACCTGGAAAGAGTTATAAAGGAGTCTCCTGATTATGAAAGTGTGTTAGTTGTAAATTCTGATAAGCAACTGGCGAAAATTAAGTCAGAGTATGCTAAAAAAGGAATTATACCGTTTTCAAGAAAGACAAGAGACGGTAATTATATAGTTATAAATTTTAATATAAATGCAGTGAAGAAGAAGTTTTTCCGCTCTCTTTCAGATGATAAAAGACAAATTTACGTGTTAGCAAATGATGGAACATTTGTTGCGACACATAATTTTGATGAAAAAGATTTTAAAAATGTAAAAAGTGCTTTGCCAAAGCAATTAAAAATAGGAGCTCCTGTCTTTTTTGGTGGAATAAAAAATCAACCGTTAGTTTACTATAAAAAAGATAAACCTGCGATTACGATTATTGTAAATACTACGGAAGAAGTTACCAAACAGCTTATAAATGTAAATAGGGCAAAGATTATTTTGTCTGTATTAATTGCATCATTAGCTGTAATTCTTGTGGTTGGTCTTTATACATACTATTTGTATATAAATATAAGACAATTATTTAAAGCGATTATTGCTATATCAAAAGGTAATTACAAACGTAGAATAAGGCTATTAACACATAGTTTTACGCCGTATGAGATAATATTTTTGGCATTTGAGTTTAATCGTATGGCAAAACAGGTTCACAAATCATATATAAAGCTTGAGAAAAGTAATGCAGAGTTGAAAAAGCTTGACGAATTTCGTTCGAATTTGATAGATACAGTAAGTCATGAGTTCCGAACTCCGTTGACGAGTATTCAAGGATATACGTCAAGACTATTGAGGCAGGATATACAGATTGACGAAGAGACCAGAATAAAATCTTTAAAGACGATAAAAAGGCAATCTGAAAGACTTTCAAGAATGGTTGAGGATTTATTGGTAATTCCGGATATAGAAGGTGCAAGAATTAGAATGAATCTTGAACCTTTATGGCTAAATAGTGTTATAAATTCAGCAGTAACACTGGTTAAAAAGAGTGATAAAGAAATAGAAAATCTGGTAAATGAAGATTTTCCATTGATAATTGCAGATAATGACAGATTAGAACAAGTTTTTGTAAATTTAATAGAAAATGCTAATAAGTATGCAAAAGAGGGTTCAAAAATAGTTTTGGAAGCTGAAAAAGTTGGAGATGAATTTGCAAAAATATATGTAAAAAATGACTGTGATTTAATTCCGAAAGAGAAATTAGATACGTTATTTGATAAATTTACAAGAATTGATGACAAAACAACAAGAACGACAAGAGGAACAGGTTTAGGCTTGTTTATCGTAAAAGGGCTTGTTGAAGCTATGAATGGTGAAATTAAGCTTTATTCAACAGAAGAAAGCGGATTTATTGTTGAGATAAAATTACCGTTTTATATTCCAAAAGAGGAAGATTTGATAAATGAATAAGTTTATGATGTCAGCAATCGTAGAAGCGGAACGTTCTAAACAGGATATTCCTGTAGGTGCTGTTGTAGTTTGTGATGGAAAAATAATTGCTTCGGCACATAATGAGCGGGAAAAAGAGCTTGATATATCAGCACATGCAGAGATATTGGCAATAAAAAGAGCAGAAAAAGTTTTGAATAATTGGAGAATTGACGGGTGCGAACTTTATGTAACTTTAGAACCTTGTCCTATGTGTGCGTGGGCAATTTTACAATCAAGAATTAAGTCGGTATATTTTGGAAGTTTCGATAAAATTTATGGGGCATTTGGTTCGGTGGTTGATTTTCGAAACATATCCAATCCTGACTTAAAAATTTATTCTGGTATTATGGAGCAGGAATGTAATAATATTCTGAGTAAATTTTGGGAAAAAAAGAGAGCAAAGAAAATTCATTAGAAAATTGAAGAGTTTTTGTTAAATAAAATTTATGTATCGTTGTACCTGTGGCGTTTTCTTGCTAGTATTTTTCTATAGAAATTTGAAATTAGAAGGGAAAAATATGGCAGAGAAAGTAGTAGTTTTGCATAATGCAATAAGTGAAAATCCAACTACAGATGAGTTGGACGTTTTAGACCAAGTTAAAGATGTAAAAGGTGCGTTAGAAAAGTTGGGATATGAAACAGCAGTTGTTCCTTTTTCTTTTGACTTAAACAAGGCAATAGCTGATTTGAAGCGTGAAAATCCAAAGTTTGTTTTTAATATTGTTGAAGGAATAGATAATGACGGTCAGTTAATAACTGTTGCACCTGCGGTTTTGGATTATTTAAAAATCCCTTATACAGGTTGTACAAAAGAAGCTATGTTTTTGACTTCAAATAAGGTTTTGACAAAGAAAGTTATGAAATCAAACGGCATTCCGACAGCAGAATGGGTAACGAGCGATAATGCAAGCGATAATGTATTTATAGACGGTGAAAGATATATTGTCAAAGCTGCTTGGGAAGATGCATCAATAGGTTTGGACGAAGATGCAGTTGTTTCTCCAAAATCAAAAGAAGATTTGCTAAATATTATCAAAGCAAAGAATAAAAAATATAACTTAGAATTTTTCGCAGAAAGATATATTCATGGAAGAGATTTTACAATTTCTCTTGTAGCAGGAAAACAAATGCCACTTTGTGAAGTAACATTCTTGGATTATTATTCAGATAATAAAGTTAGAGTTTTTAATTATAATGCAAAATGGGTAAAAGATACTCCTGAATATGATAATACGGATATTGATTTTGAGTTTGACGGAATAAAAAAATCAACTATTGATGAAATGATAAGGCTTGCGGATAAATGTTGGGAAATATTCTCTCTTAACGGATATGCGAGAGTTGACTTTAGAGTTGATGAAAGCGGAAAGCCATTTGTTTTGGAAGTTAATCCAAATCCTTGTATCTCAAGAGGAATAATGTTTGACAAGATGATGGAAGAGGGCGGAGTTGACTATGTTGACGGAATAAAAGCCATAGTTGATGATATGAAAGTTATTTATTAAGCTGAATTAAAGCTGGAAGGAAAGAGTTTTGAATATTATATACAGGGATTCGGAAGAAAAAGATTTAGAGCAATTTGACGAAATTTTATCATCGTCAGGATTTTTCTATGAAAGTGAAATTGAAGAAGCTAGAGGCTTTTTGAAATATAATTTAGAGGACGGACCTGAAGATAGCGGTATAAACTATATTATGGCAGAAGCTGACGGAAAACTTGTAGGGTTTGTCTGTTTCGGTTTTGATTATTGTACAGAAAGCTCATACCTTCTTTATTGGATAGCTGTTCATGGCGATTTTAGAGGTAAAAAAATAGGTTCTGAACTATTAAAGCGTTTTGAAGAATGGGTAAAAGCAAAAGGCGGTAAAAAAATTGTTCTTGAAACTGCCGGGAGAGAGTTGTATAATCCAACAAGAATTTTTTACGAAAGACATGGTTATACAGAACAAGGTGTAGTTCCTGACTATTATTCAAAGGGCGATGCCAGAGTAACATTTGTAAAAGATATTGCTTAGGTTAGAATAAAAATCAAAGTAATACTAAAATAATCGTGAGGAAATGATGTCAATAATAGAAGTTAAAGACTTAAAAAAAGATTATAAAATAAATATAAAAAAAGAAGGCTTAACAGGAGCATTCATAAGTCTTTTTAATCCAAAGTACGAAATAAAGCATGCCGTAAAAGGTGTGAATTTTAGCGTAGAAGAGGGTGAGATGGTAGGTTATATCGGTGCAAACGGTGCTGGTAAATCTACAACTATAAAGATGTTGACTGGAATTTTGACTCCGACTTCAGGTGAAGTTATTGTAAACGGGCTTTGTCCTACAAAAGACAGGATTAAGAATAACAAAAAGATAGGTGCTGTTTTTGGACAGAGAACTCAGTTATGGTGGGATATTCCTGTTATTGAGTCTTACAAACTGATACAAAAAATATATGAGTTACCTGATGAAGATTATAAAAAAAATATTGAATATTTTTCAAAGACCTTAGGACTGGAAGAACTTTTGAAAGTTCCGGTAAGACAACTAAGCTTAGGGCAAAAAATGCGTTGTGAAATTGCGGCTGCATTTTTACCTAATCCAAAAATTGTTTACTTGGACGAGCCGACTATCGGGCTTGATTTTATGGTAAAAGAGAAAATTAGAAAATTTATTAAACAGTTAAATAAGGAAAAAAAGACCACTGTAATTCTTACGACACATGACCTGCAAGATATTGAAGAAATTTGCAGTCGAATAATTATTATTGATAACGGAATGATAATGTTTGATGGCGATTTAGAAGAAATAAGACAGGAATTCAGTAAATTTTCTGTTGCAAAACTTCTTATAAAAGAAATTACTCCAGAACTTACAGATTATCTTAAAAAAACAGAAGATTTTGAACTTTTAGATATTGAAGAAAATGTTTTGAGTATAAAATTTGACAGAAGTAAAATTACTATCGCAGGAATATTTGAAAAGCTTGCAAGTATTACGTCTGTTTTGGATTTAAGCATAGAAGAGGTTTCGATTGAAACGATTGTTAAAACCCTTTATGAAAGAAAATCTACAGGTGTTTAAGTATGTTTGATAAGTATGCAGAGTTGATAAAAGTAAATATAAAAGTCAATCTTGCCTATGCCGTTGATGCATGGGGAGCTTTTGTTGTTACATTGTTTCAAATCTTTGTGTTTTATTATATATGGCTTGCGATATACAAGTTTGATTCTATTATAAACGGTATTAGTAAAGACCAGATGATTACATACATAATTCTTTCAAGAATAATTTATACGCAAATCACATGGGGTTTTATACCACGTTTGGGCGACAAAATTCATACAGGAGCTATTGCTATGGATTTGCTTAGACCGTTTGACTTTCAGGTAATGATGTTCTTTGAAAGAATTGGCGATTTTCTGGCTTTTGCAACAATGACGGCTGTTCCTTTACTTGTTATTTCTGTTCTTACAATAGGAATGCAAGCTCCGCCAAGTCTTTTCGCCGGAGTAGCTTTTTTGCTAAGCTTTTTACTTGCTATGGCTTTATCATTCTTCTTAGAATTTTTAATCGGACTTTTAACATTTTATACAAATTACAGTTGGGGGTTGCAAACTTTTCAGGAAGCTCTTGTTGCCTTGTTTTCAGGTGCATTAATTCCGATAGCGTTTTTCCCTGGGTGGTTGAAAACAATTACTAATTTCTTACCGTTCCAACAGATGAGTTATACGCCTGTTTCGATTTATTTGGGACTTTTGAAAGGGCATTATGCAATTTTTGAAGCTATCGGGTGGCAAATTTTTTGGGTGGTATTTCTTTTTGTATTGACAAGAATTTGTTATAAGTATGCCATTAAAAAGGTTACAGTTCAGGGTGGATAGATTTATTTCTAAATAAATAAATCTGTGCAAAAATAACTTACAGAAGGACATGATGATAAAATATATTAAATTATATATAGAATTTTTTAAACAGAACTTAAAAACAATGCTTGAGTACAAAACAGATTTTGTAATCGGTGTTTTTTCGACTCTTATTACTCAATTTTACGGAATTTTCTTTGTGTGGGTAATTTTTGAAAATATAAAGCAAATTCACGGTTGGACATTTTATGAGATAACTTTTGTATATGGACTTTTGACCCTTGCCAAAGGTATTGACATGTTTTTCTTTGATAATTTGCATGCTCTGGGTTATGAGTATGTTAGAGGCGGAAAATTTGATATATTTATGATAAGACCGATTTCGCCATTATTTCAGCTGGTTGCAAGTTATACTCAACAAGATGGTTTAGGACTTTTTATTTTAGGTATTATTGTTGTTGCAAAATCTCTTGCTGAATTAGGTATTACACTCGATTTTGCTCATATTATGCTGCTCGTTTTATTCGTAATAAGTGGTGCGGGTATAATTTCTGCAATAAATTTAATTTTTGCAACGACAGGATTTAAGACAACAAATTCTTATATTGTTATGAGTTCGATAAATTCTTTTCAAGAATTTGCATTTTACCCTATTGCAATATATCCGAAGTTCATAGGATTTATTTTGACATGGATAATTCCATTTGCGTTTACGAGTTTTTATCCTGCTGATTTCTTTTTACATAAAGGAGAGATGGATTTGTCTTTTCTAACACCTGTAATTGCAGTTGTTCTTTGGGTTGTTGCACTTAGAGTTTGGCGATGGGGATTGGATAACTATACAAGTACAGGGTCTTAGGTAGTTCGATTTTAGAATTAATCGGTCAACCGTTTAAAATTTAGACAATTTTTTTGTTTCTGATATAATGAAAAATATTGACAATGGAAAAATTTTTAGAGGATAAAATATGACAAAAATTGCTTTTATATTCCCCGGACAAGGTGCTCAAAGTGTAGGAATGGGAAAAGATTTATACGATAATTACGGTGAAGCAAAAAAAGTTTACGACAGAGCAAGTAAAATTTTAGGCAGAAGTATTTCTAAAATTTGTTTTGAAGGTCCTGAAGAAGAGTTGAAAAAGACTATAAATACCCAACCGGCTATATTGACAACCTCTATTGCGGTATTAGAAGTTTTTAAATCAAAAACCGGTATTGTTCCAAATTTTACAGCAGGTCATAGCTTGGGTGAATATGCAGCACTTTACACTGCTGGTGTTCTATCTTTAGATGATACAATATTTTTAATTTCAAAACGAGCAGAGGCTATGAGTAAGGTAAAAGGCGGTTCAATGTCTGCGGTGTTGAATTTGGACGAAGCAAAGTTCAATGAATGCTTGAAAGAAGCTCAAAAAACAGGATATGTTGCAGTTGCAAATTACAATTCACCTGCACAAATTGTTATAACCGGTGAAGACGAAGCTGTTAAAAAAGCTTCTGAATTAATGAGTGCAGCAGGTGCAAGAAGAGTAGTTCCACTTGCTGTTTCAGGTGCATTTCACTCAGAACTTATGAGAAGTGCAAGCGAGGAATTTTCAAAGAGTGTAGCTACCGTAACACCAAGAAATGCAAAACTTCCTGTTATTACGAATGTTGATGCAGAAATAACAACTTCTGGTGATGAATTTAAAATAAAAATGCCAAAGCAAATCTATTCATCTGTACATTGGACACAAACAATTCAGAAGATGATTGAAAAAGGTGTAGATACATTTGTAGAAATAGGACCGGGTAAAGTTCTTGCAGGGTTAAACAGAAAGATAGATTCTACGGTAAAGACATATAATGTTTATGACAAAGAATCTTTGGAAGCTTGTGTAAGTGAACTTTGTGCACTAAAGTAACAGATACGAAAATTTGAAGATAAAGAGAAAATAAATGTCAGTTAAAAAGTTGTAAGTTGGGGTTTTAGTCCAACGGCAAAAGGCAAAAGGAGAAAAAATGACAGAGGAAAATAAAAAAGTTGCATTGGTAACAGGCGGAAGCCGAGGAATAGGCAGAGCATGTGCATTAGAATTTGCAAAAGCCGGCTATGATGTTGCAATAAACTATGTAGGGAATACAGAAGCTGCGGAAAAAACTGTTGCCGAATTAAAAGCTTATGGCATTGAAGCAGAAAGCTTTAAATTTAATGTAACAGATAAAGATGCAGTTGAAGACGGCATAAAAGCTGTAAAAGAAAGATTTGGCAGAATTGATGTTTTGGTAAATAATGCAGGAATTACAAGAGACGGAATGTTCATGATGATGCCTTCTGAAAACTGGGAAGCTGTAATTGGAACAAATTTGAGTAGTGCATACTATGTTTCAAAACCTGTATCAAAAATTATGGTAAAACAACGTTCAGGTTCAATCGTTAATATGGCAAGTATAGTTGGTATTTACGGAAATGCAGGTCAAGCAAATTATTCAGCAGCAAAAGCAGGCTTGATTGGCTTGACAAAAACATTATCAAAAGAGTTAGCAGCAAGAAATATTAGAGTGAATGCTGTAGCACCCGGATTTATCCAAACAGATATGACAAAAGACCTAAAACTTGATGGAATTGAAGACCATATTCCTCTAAAGAGATTAGGTTTGCCTGAGGATATTGCAAGAGCAGTAAAATTCTTAGCAGTAGATGCAACTTATGTAACAGGGCAAGTTTTGGCGGTTGACGGCGGACTTGTTATATAGCTAAAACATTGCTAAAAATTTAAAGAACTTAACAAAAATGTTAAGTTCTTGCAAATAAATCTTTAAATAGTATAATTCTATTGAACAGTTTAGTTTAGATATTTATAAAAAGGAAGAAAAAATGAGTACATTTGACAAAGTTAAAAAAGTTGTTGTAGAACAATTAAGCGTAGATGAAAACCTAGTTACACCAGAAGCAAGCTTCACAGGTGATTTGGGTGCAGATTCATTAGATACAGTAGAATTGGTAATGGCTTTCGAAGAAGAATTCGGTTGCGAAATTCCTGATGAAGAAGCTGAAAAAATCCAAACAGTTAACGATGCTGTAGCTTATATTGATTCTCATTCATAGTTTTTGAGAAAACACAGATTTTAGGGAGGGAAGGATTTCTCTTTATAGTGGGTGTAAAAGCTCCGAATGAAAGATAAATTCCTCCCTTTTCTGTTGTTAAAGGGTTTTAAAAATAGAATTTTGCATTTTGATATCTATATGCAGTAAGAGGAAAAAATGAACAAAAGAAGAGTAGTTGTAACAGGATTAGGAGCAGTAACTCCTTTAGGTTTGGACGTAAAGTCTTTTTGGGACGGTCTTGTTGCCGGAAAAAGCGGAATAAAGAATATTACAGGAATTGATACAGAATTACAAACGGTAAAAATTGCCGGAGAAATTCAAGACTTTAATCCTGAAGATTATTTGGAACCAAAAGAAGCCAAAAGAATGGACAGATTCACGCAGTTTGGCATGGTTGCATCAAATGAAGCGATTAAAGATGCAGGCTTAGATGAAGCAGGATATGATCCGTACAAAGTTGGTGTAATAGTAAGCTCTGCTGCAGGTGGTTTTAAAACTTTTGAAAAAAATCACAAAGCTATGATAGATAGAGGACCAACAAAGGGTTCTCCATTTACAGTTCCAATGTTAATAGTTGACATGGCTTCAGGAAGAATTTCTATGAAGCATGGTTATAAAGGTGTGAATAAAGCTGTAGTTTCTGCTTGTGCAACAGGCTCACATTCAATCGGTGATGCTTTCAGAAGTATTCAATATGGTGATGCAGATGCAATGGTTGCAGGTGGTTGCGAAGCAACAATAACAACATTGGGTATTGGTGCATTTACAACAGCAAGAACATTATCAAAACGAAATGATGAACCACAAAAAGCTTCTCGTCCTTATGATAAAGATAGAGACGGCTTTGTAATGGGTGAAGGTGCAGGAGTTTTGGTGTTGGAAGAACTTGAGCATGCAAAAGCTCGTGGTGCAAAAATTTATGCAGAGATTGTAGGTTATGGTCAATCTGCAGATGCTTATGATATGGTAGCTCCGGATCCGGAGGGTAACGGTGCTGTTAAAGCTATGGAATTTGCACTTCAAGATGCAGAGATTAAACCAAATGAAGTTCAATATATAAATCCGCATGGTACAAGTACAGGTTTGGGTGATATCGCAGAATCTCAAGCAATCGCAAGAGTTTTTGGCGACTTGGATACAAATAAGGACTTGGTCGTAAGTTCAACAAAGAGTATGCACGGACACATGTTAGGTGCAACTGGTGCTGCGGAAGCTATTATTTGTATTAAAGCTATAAATGAAGGTATTATTCCTCCGACTATCAACTTGGATAACCAAGATGAGCGTGTTGCAAATCTTGATTATGTACCACATAAAGCAAAGAAGAAAGAAGTTGATGTTGCGTTGTCAAATTCATTTGGATTTGGCGGACACAATGCGACTTTGATTTTTAGAAAATTTAAGTAGAATTATTAAATAAACACGAGATAAAAAGATGCTGACTAATATATTAGTCAGCACTTTTTTTAATATTTTCTTCAAAAGTAGAAGTTTCTATTGGGCAGAGTGAATATTTACATAGAATTTTTTGAGACGGAGAACGAAAAATTTCTTTTTTAAAATTTTGATTAAGCTTAATTTTTTCGTTTTTGACTTGGACTTTTTCGTTTAATTCAGCGATAGAACAAGCTCCGCCTGTAATTACACCATTTTCAGCTTTTGAACAGGCGAGAGCATAAGGAGAGAGAAGAGTAAAAGCCACGATTAAATTGAATATTTTTTTATACACAATATGACACCTCACTGTATTAATATTTACATACACATAATTTATAATACAACTTGTATTGTCCAAAGACATTAGCCAAAAGCATTGATATTTGTTTGAAAAAGTAGCATTTTGAGTTTTGTACCTTTTGAGTGGCAAAAGCTGGAGGGAAAACCACCGACCAGATATTTCATCGCTAATTATTTCTAATAAATATAAAGTTCATTCTTTCTTTTTTATATCGGCGAACTTTTCTTATCCACCTTTTTATGAAAAAAGCTGGAGGGAAAATCACCGACCTGATATTTCATCGCTAATTATTTCTAAACTCAACAAAAAGCTAAGCGAACTCGCTTCACTCAAACAACCGCTTAGCTCTGCCGTCGTTTAGTTAATTCATGGTCTGGGACAATGTTGTAATTACTCTTAAGAAGTGGTATAATAG
>JAGOIO010000118.1 GCA_017995595.1 bacterium
TTTCTGTTCAGATGGTGTAACTCAAACAGGATTGGGCAGTTCAAAACTACCTTTAGGCTTGGAAAGAGAAGGTTTAATAAAGGCTTTGAAAGTTATGCTTGATGAAAATCCTACGGTTTCAAGCTCGGAATTATCTCGAGAGATTGTTTTGATGGCAAAGAATATAGAGAATGACAGAAAACCAAAAGATGATGTTTCAGCATCTGTTATTTATTTCAGAGAGCCAAGGGAAGCTTTAGTTTTTACCGGTCCGCCTTATCACCAAGAAAAAGATTATCAATATGCAGAGATGTTTTCAGAATTCATTGGTAAAAAGGCTATTTGTGGTGGAACTACAGCTAATTTGATATCCAGAGAGTTGGGCTTGCCTATTGAAACTGAACGAACTATCAGTATTGGTAATTTGCCTGCTTGTTCAAATATGAAAGGTGTTGACTTGGTTACAGAGGGAATTCTAACACTTACAAAAAGTGCCGAATATCTTGAATCAGGTTTTGGTGATGCAGATAATGCTGCTGTAAAATTAGTAAATTTTTTACTTGATAGTGATTGTATAAAATTTATGGTTGGGGCAAAATTGAATCAGGCCCATTACGATCCAAGTCTTCCTATCGAAATTGAGATAAGAAAAAACATAATAAAGAAAATTGCAAATTTACTTGAAACAAAGTTTTTCAAAAAAGTTGATATTCTTTATATGTAGTAAAAATAATGTGGTATGAGCATAAATAATAAAGGAGAAATTAATGAAGAAAATTAGTGTAAAAGTTTGTTTGGGTACAACATGCTTTGTAATGGGTTCTTCAAATTTGCAAGAGCTAATGGATACAGTTCCTGCGAAATATGGGGAAAAAGTTGAAGTTTTTGGTGTTCCTTGCTTGGGGTTGTGTTCTATAGATTGGGAATATTCAAGAGCTCCTTATGTAAAGGTCGATGATGAAGTTGTTTATGAAGCAACAGTTGAAAAAGTTTTAGGTGTAATAGATAGAAAATTAACAGAAAGTAAATAAAATGAGCGAAATAGGTCAAACTTCACATTTGAAAAGAGAAATTTTGGTAAGGGTAATAAAGTCATTTTTATCAGGTAATTTTGAAGAAAATGTAAGACTTATACCTTATGATATGAGACCAAAAGGTTGCGATGTTCCTTATAGATGTTGTGTTTATAAAGAACGTGCGATTTTAAAAGATAGAATTATTGCAGGACTTGGTTTTTCAATTGAAGATGATGATGAGTTAACATTGTTATCAACTTATGCTAAAAATGCAATAGAGCGTGAAAAACCTGATGAAAAACCATTAACAGTTCTTGAAGCTGCATGTAAAGGTTGTGTTCCAAGCAGAGTGTATGTTACAGATATTTGTCAAGGTTGTGTCGCAAGACCTTGCCAAAATGCGTGTAAATTTGGTGCAATTTCATTTAAGGACGGAAAATCAGTAATTGATGGCAGTAAGTGTAAAGGGTGTACAAAATGTATGCAGGTTTGTCCTTATAGTGCTATTGTAAAATTGAGAGTTCCTTGCGAGGATTCTTGTCCTGTAGGTGCGATTGAAAAAGATGAAAATGGTCATGCCAGAATTGATTTTGATGAATGTATAAGTTGTGGAAAATGTGTCAGTGCGTGTCCGTTTGGAGCTGTGCATGAAAAAAGTCAAATTATTGATGTCTTAACTAAAATAAAACAAGGCAAGCGTGTCGTTGCGATGTTTGCACCTGCACTGTTAGGTCAATTACCGTGTACTCCAGAGCAGTTGCATACTGCCATAAAAAAACTTGGTTTTAGCGAAGTTTATGAAGTAGCACAAGGTGCTGATTGTACGACAAGACATGAAGCGGAAGATTTTATCAAGAGAATTGATAATGGTGATGATTTTATGACAACTTCTTGTTGTGCAGGATATAATCAACTTGTTGATAAAACTTTAACTGAGATGAAACCTTTTGTTTCAAGCTCACAAACTCCTGTTTACTATGCTGCCGAAATAATAAAAAAAGAGCTTCCTGATTCAGTTATCGTATTTTTGAGTCCTTGCGTTGCAAAGAGGAAAGAATGTAGTCAAAATCCGAATGTTGATTATATGATTAACTTTGAAGAACTTGGAGCTTGGTTTATAGCTCAAAAAGTTGAGGTTGCGACTTGTGAACCAGAGGAATATAAACATGAATCATCAAAAGAAGGGCGAAATTATTGCTTGACAGGTGGAGTCGCAGGTGCAGTTGAGGCTGTAGTTGGTGATAAGGCTGAAATAAAAGTCCATTATGTAAATGGGTTGAATAAGCAATCAATCAGAGATTTAAAGAAATTTGCAAAAACAGGTAAATGCGAATTTGGTAATATGATTGAAGTAATGGCTTGTGAGGGAGGTTGCATAGCTGGAAATGCAACAATAAACTCACTAAAGACTGCAATAAAACAGGTTAAAAGTTGTAGCGAAAACAGTAAATCAATCAACGAATTACCGCCTGAATCTTAGTTCGAAAATATATAAAAAAATAGAGTTCCTTAATTTTTAGGAACTCTATTTTTATTTAATAAGCACTTTATCATTTTACTTTATCAAGAATTGCTTCTAAAACTATTTTTACATGTGCATAATTCAATCCGCCTTGCATATATACTGCATAAGGTGGTCTCATTGGACCGTCAGCTGAAAGTTCTATTGTAGAGCCTTCTATAAAAGTACCTCCTGCCATTATAAGTTTATCATCATAACCGGGAACATCATCAGGAATAGGAGTTACATAAGAATTTACTGGTGATAGGAATTGTAGTGTTTTGCAAAATTCTTCTAATGGTTTTCCTGCATTAAATGTTATTGTTTGTATTAAATCAGTCCTCTTTTCATTATATTTTGGCGTTGAAATATAACCTATTTCTTCAAAAATTCTTGAAGCTAGAATTGCACCTTTTATTGCCTCTGATACAACTGACGGAGCCATAAATAAGCCTTGAAAAATTAATCTTCCTTGGTTAAACATTGCTCCTCCCTCACTACCAATTCCAGGAGCTGTAAGTCTTTGTGCTGCTTGTTCTACATATTTTGATTTTCCTGCAATATAACCTCCTGCTTCAACGATTCCGCCTCCAGGATTTTTTATTAATGAACCTGCTATTAAATCAGCTCCAACTTCTGTCGGTTCTAGCTTTTCTACAAATTCACCGTAGCAGTTGTCAACAAAACAAATACAATCAGGATTTTTTGATTTTACTATGTTTATTATTTTTGAAATAACATCTATTGTTAAAGATTTTCTTAGCGAATAACCCCTTGAACGTTGTATAAGAACCATATTTACAGATTTATCAATCTTATTTTCCAAGGTTTCATAATCGATTTCCAAATTTTTAGTAAGAGGAACTTCGTCGTATAAAACTCCATAACCCATAAGAGATGCTCTTTTATCGCCTCTCGTTCCGATTACTTCTTGCATTGTATCGTAAGGCGAACCTGCAACAGAAATAAGTTTTTCTCCTGCTCTAAGATTGCCCATAATTGCACATGCAAGGGTATGCGTTCCTGAAACGAAATGCGGTCTTACAATAGCTTGTTCCGCTGAAAATACTTGTGCAAATACTTTATCTAAAACTTCTCTGCCAATATCATCGTGTCCGTAACCTGATACAGACCAAAAATGTTCAGCTGCAACTTTATTATCAATAAAGGCTTGTAGAACTTTCTTTTGATTAAAGTCTCTTATTTCATTAACCGTTTCAAATTCCGGGGCTATTAATTTTTCAGCCTCTTTAATTAATTGTGCCGAACTCTTTTCTAAAACTTCGCTATTCATATTTCACCTTATTTCATTTAATCGATACAAATAGATTATATTTTAATGGTGAAGTTTTTTCAAGGCTATTTCTACATAAATAATTTTGAAACTAAGTATGGAATATCAAACATAACTAAAAATGCCGCAAATACCATTGCCGGTCCAAAAGGCAAATATGTTCTGTTTTCCTCTACTTTTAGTCCTTTTAAGATTCTTATGCATAGATAAATGCCAATAGCACAAAGCCCTAAAGTTAATATTAAATATATTATGTCGTAATAAGGGAAAACGTAAAAGCTAATCCATTTAAGTAAAATTACATAGACAACAAAAATACCAAGAGTGTAAAGCGTTACAAAATCTTTTTTTGAATACAATTTTTTTATAAATTGAGGAATTGCAGCGATTACTTGAATAATAATGCTTAAAATTAATATTGTAAAAAGGTATCTGATTCCGAATATTGCACCCAAACCTGCAGCGATAAAAGTATCACCTTCACCAAAAGCTCTTGCTCCGGCAACAAGATATCCGAATCTTGCCATCACTTCCATAATTATAACACCTGCGATTAGGCCAAGTATTGAATAGATTAGAGAAACACTTATTGGAAGTTGATGTCCAGCGATATTAAATAAATGTATTCCGACATTGAAAGTTCCAATATTAAAGAAATTATAAACTAACCCTAGAATTATAAGTGAATATGTGTGTACGTCAAAAACGACCTTTTCTTTTATATCAGTTCCAGCAAGAACAATCATTATAGCTGTAAAAATCATCATAGCTAAAGCATTTAAACCAAGTCCGAATTTTAGAAAGATTAAAACGAACATAATTCCTGTAAAAAGTTCCACAATAGGATATTGAATGCTTATTTTGCAACCGCAAAATGCACATTGACCTCTTAAAAATATATAAGAAAGTACAGGAATATTGTGATACCATTTTAAAGCATGCTGACATTTAGGGCACTTAGAACCTGGAAAAACTATAGATTCATTCGTTAAAGCTCTTAATATTACTACGTTAAGGAAACTTCCAATACAAAGTCCTACAATAAAAACAAATCCCATAATCATGAGAATAATCCCTAATAATGCCATAATAAACCTTTCTATTCCAATGAAGTTGTAGTAATAATATCATACATTTTGGCTAAAGCTTTTTTTGATCTTCTTGATACTTGCATTTGAGAAATTGCAAGCCTATCAGCGATTTCTCTTTGATTCAAATCTTGATAATAGCTAAGC
>JAGOIO010000008.1 GCA_017995595.1 bacterium
ATTATACGATAATTAATTTTAAAATGCAACCCTTTTTTCTTATTTTTTGAAGACTTTTTCAAAACTTATTCAAAAGTCATCTATAATAGGGGATTTGAGCGGTTTATAAAACTTAAAGAATTACACAGATAGTATTTGAGGAGGCAAAACACTTAACTTTTTGCACTATAACTACATTTGTAGAATTTAGGCACATGCTCACATACATATAATTATATGTATTTTTTTTAAGGTTTTATTCATGCTCATTGATACTCTATTTACTGTAAAAATTAGACTTTGGTATTTATTTTTTTTAAAAACATATTAAAATTATAAGGTACTAATATTTTTATGGAGGGATAAAATGAAAATCTCAAACAATACTAAAAAATTGGCTATAACGCTTGCTTTCATGGCTACATGTTCATCTGCCGTATTTGCAGCAGATGCTTTTACACCACTAAATTTTGATGATAATGCTACAGCACCGGCGACTTCTGCACCAAAAAGTAAAGTAACTACTACCAAAGCTGCTGCAAAAAGTACGCCATCTAATATTTCAGATACAGCCACAAAAACAAGTGATAATCCGATAGGAAATGACAATATACAAAATGCTATATTAGAATTAGACAATGCTCAGGTAGGAATAAGAAATGATTTATTAAACTATAAAGCAAAATATTCAGATGTTGATGCACAATACAAATTAATTAAAAACGAAAGAAACATGCTTCACAAGCAAGTAAAAAGCATTGAAAAAAGGATAAAAGAACTGGATAGGGCTAAAGATAAAATCAGACATAATATGTTATAGCTTTAAAAAGACACCTTAAAGGTGTCTTTTTTATATATGTAAAAGAATGTTAACATTTAAGAAAAGAAACGCAATTTTATTTTTTATGCAACTTCATTATAGATGTAATTGGTAGTAGAAAGATAAAAAACATGCCGAAATTGTCATTAAATTCTGTTTACGATTTTTTAGGTCAAAATAAAAATAGTGCAACATTAATATCATGTATGATTGCCGTATTTAAAGGCACATTCAGACCGATATTCACAATGATGGATAAGTCCCAAGATCCAAAGACAAAGAAATTTGCAGCAATTAGAGAAGGGCTAACCGAAGTCGCAGCCTTACCGCTATATGCAATAACACCAATGATTGCTGGAAAATTAGTTGATAAATTTTATAAAGGTAAAGATGCAATAAAACGAGATAGAGTAATAACTAACGGAAAATTTATCGGCGTAGGTCTCGCAACAATACTTGTTCCTTTTGTTTGTAATTTAATTCAACCTCCAATAATGAAAGCTATAAAAGAACATGCCGAAAAGAAAGCAAACTTGGCAACTCAAGATTTACCTAAAATTAACCAACCTATAACAAAACAGGAAGTCTCAGATAAGCCAAAAGTTGCATCTTTCAGTGCAAATAATGTAAACTACGGAATGAAAGTAGGAGGTTGCTAAAATGGTAAGTTTATCTCCTGTAAAAATGTTAGAAAGCAAAGGCTTTAGTAATTTTGCATCAGGTGCTGCAGGTGCAGTTTATGCAACAACAGCAATAAAGGCTGCTGTAAGACCTGCTGTAATTTATAACGATAAACATTCTGATGCTCAAACTAAAAAATATACTGCCAGCAAAGAATTTATCTATCAAATGTTATGTCTTGGCGTTGCTTTATCAATAGTTCCTTTATTTAGAAAAGGCGGATTCGCTATTGCTAAGCATAATTTAAAAGCTCTAACGAATAAACAAGATATAACAACACTAAAAGAAGCTTTTATAAAGAAAATTAAATCTGAATCTAAAAAACAAAATATTTCGGATAAACTAGAAAAAATTAAGAATTTAAAAATAAAAGATGCAAGTAATTCTGAATTTGACGGACTGTTTAAAGTCATGAAAGAAACTAATAAACTAAGTGAAAAGACAAAAAATACAATGCAAAGAGTTCATGGCGGAGAAGTTCTCGGTGAATTTACTGGCTCAATCCTAGGTTTAACAATTCTAGCACCTATTTTAAGTATGAAATGTCTTCACCCGATTTTAAAAGCTTGCGGAATTGAAAAAAACGAAAAATAAGAAAAACCATATTACCTATTGATTTTTTATGTCATGTATATTATTAATATCCAATATGAAAAATCTTCTTGATGTAAAAAATTTGAACTTAGGCTTCGAAACCCAAAATGGTTTTTATCAAGCAATTTTTGATGTGTCTTTTTCATTAAAAGAAGGAGCATCTCTTGCTATTGTTGGCGAATCTGGTTGCGGAAAATCTATTAGTACAATGAGCATTCTCGGGCTTTTACCTAAAACTGCAAAAATAATCGGTGGTGAAATTCTTTATAAAAACAATAATCTTCTTAAACTTAACGAATCTGAGCTTAGAAAGATTCGAGGATCTGAAATAGCACTGATTCCACAAGACCCGATGACAGCCTTAAATCCTTTATACACAATTGGAAACCAACTTCTTGAAGTTATCAATCTGCATCAGCATTTATCTGGAGAAGATGCAAAGAAAAAAGCTATAGAAGCTCTTGATACAGTTCAAATTCCTTCAGCAAAAGAACGACTTAATTCGTATCCACATGAATTTTCAGGAGGAATGCGACAGCGGGCTATTATTGCAATGGCACTCGCTTGTGAAGCTAAAATAATCATTGCTGATGAGCCGACGACAGCACTTGATGTAACAATTCAAGCTCAAATTATGTCGTTACTTGATGAAATAAAAAAAGAAACAGATACTTCGATATTGCTAATTACCCATGATTTAGCACTGGTTAAAGATTTTGCTGATGAAGTTTCGGTTATGTACGCAGGAGAAATCGTTGAAAATGCAAATGTAAATGAATTTTTCAACAACACAAAACACCCTTACTCAAAAGCACTACTTGAAGCAATTCCATCAAAGACAAAAGGTGAACTAAGTGTTTTAAAAGGTCAACCTCCTGCTTTAAATCAAATTATTTCCGGCTGTAGATTTAACCCAAGATGCAAATTTGCCCAAGAAGTCTGCAAATCTAAAATAAATAGCCCTCAAAACAAAACAGGTTATCATTATTCAAAATGCATATTTTTTAACTAATTATCTATAAAATTTCAAATATTAATAAAAGTAAAACTTAAAATTTCTTACAGGCTCTAAAATCCAAGAGTTTAGGGAATAACGCTTGACAATTTTCTTATATAGAACGATAATTATAACATGCAATACACACATGAAAATTATAATATTTTTATAAAAGAAAGCGTTATATAAAAATACGTATGCGAAAAATTTGTTCACTAGACTTTTTAAATAAGGACACATTTAATATAGATGTCTATAATGAAAACGGTGTTATTTTATACCGTGAAGGTACTCCAGTAACTCCGGATATCATTTTGCGTGCATATTTTAAATCAATCTTTATTAGGGACGAAGATGAGAGAAAATTCTTAGAAATTGATGACTTCGAAAAGACTCCAAAAATAATAGATGTCCCTGAATCAACAGAAAAAGAAAAATCTGCAACAGTTGCAGAAGTATTATCAACTGTCTCAGACGAACCTAAGAATACACCAAAAATGGTAGAACAAACTCCAAAGATTATTCAAGAAGAACCTGCTATAACTGAACGTAAACTTTTGGAATTTAATGAACAAATTGCGGCAGCAAGTGCTGATTTAAGTGTTAAATTCGGTAAATTTATAGAACTAAGCGACGAAGAATTAAATGAACTAAAAACTGCTGCCTATTACAAAGATATAGGTATAACTGAATTTACTACCGCAGATATAGCTGAACCGAATTTTAAAAATAATGTTGGTATCGCAAGTTATAATATAATGAAAGACAAAATGCACCTTTCAGAAAAAGTAGCTGAAACAGCAAAATATTACTTCAAGACCTATGACGTTAAAAACTTTAAGTTAGAAACTGAAAATATGGTACCATATTATTATATAGTCGGTATCGTTGACTTTTACATAAGAGGTTTGGCTCATGCCAATAAAGAACGTGTGCTGACAAAAATGCTAAAATTGGGTAGCAACAGATTTAATATTTATTTGCTACATAAATTTATATATATGATGAGAGAAAATAATGGATAATTTAACAGAAGCAGAAGTAATAAAAACAAAAGATTTTTACCAAAAAATGACAAAAAATATAGAAGCTATATGTTTTAAGCATTTAGACCATGACGTGTTCAAAACTTTTGAAATAAATGTAAATAATATTGAAATATCAAACAATATTGAAAAATATTTAGACAATAGTCTTTTTTACTCAGTTGACTACGTAAAAGGAGATATGCAAGGAACTTTGGGGCTTTTGCTTCCAGAACAATTTGTAGCTGAAATATCTGATGTTATTATGGGAGGAAACGGCGAAAATTGTTATGAAGGAAAACTTGAAGAACTACAATTAAACACTATTGATGATTTATTAAAAAAACAAATCAAAGAATTTGAAAAGAGCTTTACAGAAACTTATGAAAAGAATGTTGCGTTTGCACCTGAGTCAAAGATTCTAACAAAAGAACGACCTGAGTTTAATACAGCACTTTCTGCAAACACTTTAGATTTTATAATTGAAGAAAAAGTTATAATAAATGGAACTAAAACTTATACACTCTATATTCTATTGTACTTTTCAAATGTAAAAGAATTACTTCTTGAGTTGAATATACTGGACAAAGCTCAAAAGCCTATTATTGCAGACGGCGAAGGTATCGGAATAAAACAACTTAAAAATGTAAAAATAAACATAACTGCAGAATTAGGACATAAAGAAGTTCCAATAAAATATGCGATGGAACTTGTCAGCGGTTCAATAGTAGAACTTGATACCGTTGTTAATCAAGATATCAGAGTTTATGCAAACGGAGTTGAAGTTGCACTTGCTCAAATAGTGGCAGTAGAAGACAATTTTGGACTAAAAATAACAAAAATTCTATCACCGGAAGAAAGGATTAGAAGTATATAGTTGGGTATTGAAATTTTTATAATATTTATATTTATACTTTTTATAATATCAATAGCAATTCTTTGGAGTTGGTATTTAAGAACTGATACGTTAAAGAGTAAAAAAGCTTATAAAACAGCACTAAAAGCTCTCCAAAGAAGTAACTATGCCCAAGCCGAAAGACTTTTAAAAAAAGCAATTCATCTAAATAAAAAAAATACAAAAGCACTTTTTCAACTGGGTCAAACATATTTAAAACAAAAAAAATACGAATTAGCACAAGCATGCTTTGAAAAAATAGTAAAATATGATGCCAAAAATGTAGATGCAAAATTTTGGCTGGCTTTTACATTACAAAAGCTTAAAAAAAATGACGAAGCAGAAATATTATATAAGTCAGTATTAAAAGAAAAACCTAATCACTATGATTGCATAATACAAATAGGCGAACTTGAATTTGAAAAAGAAAACTACCTTGATGCATTAGATAACTTTAAAAAAGCACAAAGTCTCTCTCCTGATGATAAATCTTGTAGATTTTATATTACTAAATGTAAAGATAAACTATGTACATACGAGACAAAAGATGATGGAAAGAGTATAATAGACGAGTACCTGAAATTGATGAATGAAAAGGATTTACCTAAAGAATTTTTTATTACGGTAGCAACAGCATTTGCAAGGACAGGACAAATACAAGAAGCTCTAAAATTTTGTCAAAAAAGTTTAGAGAAAAATTCAGAGGATTTTGAAAGTTATAAATTACTTGGACTTATTCAATTAATTTATAAGGATTTCGAAGGGGTTAAAAATACGCTGGCAACAGCAATAAGCCTACAATCAAACAACGCAGAGGTACATACATTATTATCGTATGCACTTTGCCAACAAGACAACAGATGTAGTGCAAAAGTTTGCAGAGACAAGTACAGCGAAATAATTAAAAAATTCATAAAAAGTGATGAGAATGAAGATGATAACACTGAGGATTCAAATGATGAAAAATAGTGTATCAAAAAAATAAGTAGTGTATAATGATTTGTATAGTGTTTGGAGAAAAATAACAATGACAAAAAAAATCTTAGTAATTGACGATTCACCATTTGTATTTAAAGCCGTAACAAGAGCATTAACAGATTCAACCGAATATGAGGTTGTAGGAAATGCTTTAGATGGTCAACTTGGTATTGAAAAATATATAGAATTAAAACCTGATGTTATAACACTTGATGTAACAATGCCGGTTATGGACGGATTAGAAACAGCTAAAAAATTAGTTGAAATAAATCCGAATGTAAAAATTATAATGCTTTCAGCGATGGGAGATGAAACATTGTTGAACGAAGCAAAAGGTATAGGCGTAAAGCATTTCTTGATGAAACCGTTTAAACCTGATACATTAAAAGATAAATTAGCAGAAGTTTTTAACTAAGTGGAGGAATAATGGACGTAGAAACAGCTAAAATGGAGAAGTTATTTAACTTCACAAAAAAGGCTTTTGAAGCAGTGATGCTGGAAGTCGTCGGTGAGGAAATAGCACCTGCAGAAGAATTTGAAATTGCACCAAATGATAAACTTGCATTATCAATTATTATTGGTATTTCAGGAGAAACTAACGGAAGAATATTATTAAATACTTCAGTTGAAGACGGAAATAAAATTGCAGTTGCAATGAATTTCGGAGACCCGTTAGAAAATGAAGAAGATTTGCATGTGTATTTGGCAGAATTTGCAAATATGTTCTGTGGAAGAACAGCAACATTTATAAACAATGAATTTGGAAAAAGAGAATTGTGGATAAGTCCACCGGCAATTTTCTCAGCAAAGGATTTAGATGTTGTAACTCCAAATGTTGTTTCAATGAAAGCCTTTTATAATTGTTCAATAGGAAAGTTCGTAGTAGATATGGGATTCAGTGAAAATGAGTACGATGAATTTTGATCTTATTGACATATTTGTACAAGTTTTCAATGAAATGTTTTCGTATATAAAGCTTGAGCATAAGTTTATGTGCGAAGTTCCTGCAAGTTCAATGAACTCCAGTGAAGAATTTAATACTCTCGTTGGCGTTTCAGGAGATTTGAAAGGAAATATTATTTTTGGTTATACAAAAAAAACAGCTCACGAAGTATCTTCAAAAATAATAGGCAGTAAGGAAAAAGATGACGATGCTCTAAATTATTTTGAGAAAGCGGCTTTATCAGATTTTTATTCTGATTTTTGCAAAAGAGTCGCAGAAAGAATAAAACAAGAGAACATGTATAATTTTGATGAAGAAGTCGGTTCATACACTCTTTTAACATCAAATCCAACTTATATTTCAGGACAAAAAATGTATGGAATAATAAGTAAAATACCTTCAAAAAAGTTATTTTTTAAGGTAAATGGAGAAAAATTCGGTATAGCTTACAGTTTGGAATAGGAAAATGGAACATAAAGAAATACATATTGAAGAAGACTTTTGGAATGACTTCCTGCTTGAAGCCTATGAACATATTGATTCTATTGAATCAAACGTTATGAAACTTGAACAAAATCCAGATGATATGGATATTATTCATACAATGTTCAGAGCTTTCCACACAATAAAAGGACTTTCAGGATTTGTTGAACATACAGTCATACAAGAAGTAGCTCATAAGACTGAAACATTAATGGATTTTTGCAGAAAGGGTTCACTTAAAGTTTCCACAGAAATTGTTAATGCTATATTAAAATCTTCTGATTTTATCAGAAAAATGTGTGATGATATAAATTGTTGCAATGATGAAGACTTTAGAAATGAAATTGATGCACATGTAGAAGTCTTAAAATCTCTTGCATCTGCTGTTGATGGAAATTTATTTCCAGAACCTCCGCAAAATCAACCGGAAGCACCTCAAGTTAAAGCTCCGGACGAATCTCAACAACAAGAAGCCACTCCAGAACAAGAGGCTCAAACTGCTGACGAAAATAATGCTGAGGCTTCTATTCAAATAGAGCCAGAACCTCAGGAAAATCAAAATGAAGAACAAGTGCAAGAACCTGAACAAGTTACGGAACAAGAGCCAACAGCTGAAGAAATTACAAATATGGCACAAGAAATTATTCCTCTTAATCCTGCAGAAATAATTAAACCTGAAGAGCCAAAAGAAGAAGAAACTCAAGAGCAAGCAGAACAAGAAAGTCCAAAAGAAATAGAAAAAATTGAAAATACTGAAAGCCAAGCTACAGATTTAGCAAAACAGGCAGAAACTTCTAGTACAGAGAAAATGTTTGTACCGGAAAATACAAATACAATTCAACAAGTAGTACAGGCACCAAAGCCTCAGAAAAAAGAAGAGGGAATACCAAAGAGAATTTTATCTAATGATGAGTATATGAAAGTTGCAAACTCAAAAATTGACCATCTTGTTGATACAATCGGCGAACTTATCATAAACCAATCCTTATTGGAACAATATATCGGTTCTGTGTATTTACACGATAATCACTTGGTATCTAATATGTCAAGTTTCTTAAGAATTACACGAGAATTACAAAATTTATCAATGTCATTAAGACTTGTATCTTTGAAATCAACATTTCAAAAGGTTAGTAGAATTGCTCGAGATACTATTCAAGAACTTGGAAAAGACGTAGAATTTGTATCATCAGGCGAAGAAACAGAAATTGACAGGGTTGTAACAGATAAACTGTTAGATCCGTTGGTTCACCTTATTAAAAATGCAATTTCTCACGGAGTTGAATCAAATCCAGCAGATAGAGAAGCTTTAGGTAAGAGGAAAAAAGCTAAAGTTGAATTGAAAGCATACAATAAAAGAGGTAAAATTTTTATTGAAGTAATTGATGACGGAAGAGGAATTGATGTTCAAGCCGTTTATAATAAAGCTCTTGAAAAGGGTATTATTGATCCGTCAAAGACATATACAGAAGATGAAATAAAAGAATTTATAATGTTACCCGGCTTTTCAACAGCAAAAGTCGTTGACAACATTTCAGGCCGAGGAGTCGGAATGGACGTAGTGAAAACTCAAGTTCTAAAAATCGGTGGAAGTGTGGTAACACGAAGTGAAAAGAATAAAGGCTCAATTTTTACACTTGAAATTCCAGTTAACCATGCAATTATGAATGGAACAATTATAGATATTCGAGGACAACAATTCATAATACCAACAGTTAACGTAAAAGAAATATTACAACCAACACCTGAACAATGGATACTAACTCAAGGAAAAAGAACAATGCTTAGAGTTAGAGACGATATCGTATCAATCGTACCAATATCGCTATTCATAAAGGGTGCAAAATTGGACGACGAAGCACCACTGGTAATGTTACTTGAAATTGGTCAAGAACTTAGAGCTTTACCGATAACAAACGTAATAAACAGACAAGAGGTCGTTGTAAAACCTGTAGGTGAAGAGTTTGCAAACCTAAAATTTATTTCAGGAATGTCAATACTCGGCACAGGAAAGGTTTCATTAATTTTAGATGTAGATTACTTATTTAAAAAGGAGGTCAAGGAATAAATGGCAGAAACAGATCAAAAACTACTAACCTTTGCATTGGGCAGTGAAGGCTACGGCATTTCAATCTTAAAAGTAATAGAGATTATCGGAATGCTCGATATAACACCTGTTCCCAAAACTCCTAATTTTATAAAAGGTGTAATAAATCTTCGTGGAAAAATAATTCCTGTAATGGATTTACGCTTAAAATTTGGAATGGAAGAAAAAGAATATAATGAAAGAACTTGTATAATAGTTGTTGAAATAAATTTGAATGGAACACAAAGACTATTAGGTGTAGTCGTAGATATGGTTTCAGAAGTTGTAACTTTATCTTCTGACCAAATTGAACCACCACCAGAATATGGTACTCAAGCAGAAAATAATTTTATCTTGGGAATCGGTAAAATTAAAGATAGAGTTGTCATTATCCTTGATATTGATGAAACTTTCTTTAGTAATGAAGTATTACAAATGTTAGACAATGTATAGAAATCGAGGAAATAATGCTTAAAAAGTTAGGTAACATAAATTTAATAATAAAAATAATCGCAGGTTTTGTAATAATTCCTGTATTATCACTGGTAAATGGTATTGCTTTTGGTAGAGATTCCGGCTCTGGATTCGGAATTGCATTGTTTCTAATTATTGTCGTTTTAACAATTTTTATGATATATGCAATTACCAAAAGTATCAGTAATGCGATACATGACGTAATAAGAGATTTGGGCGAAACTTCTTCAAATTTAAAGACTTTATCTGGGGAATTAACATCTAGCGGACACAAATTAGCAGAAGGTTCTGCAGAACAAGCCTCATCAATTCAAGAAACCTCTTCAACTTTAGAAGAATCATCATCAATGGTTCACCAAACAACTCAAAATACAAAAGAAGCAGATGTTTTGGCAAAACAAACAAAACAAGCTGCCGATGATGGAAATGTTGAAATGTCAAATATGATAACATCAATGGGTGAGTTAAAAAAATCCGGAGATGAGATAGCAAAAATCATTAAGGTTATTGATGAAATAGCATTTCAAACCAATATTTTGTCTTTAAATGCCGCAGTAGAAGCTGCAAGAGCGGGTGAAGCTGGAAAAGGTTTTGCAGTTGTTGCAGAAGAAGTAAGAAATTTGGCACAACGTAGTGCTCAAGCAGCAAAAGATACAACACATATTATAGAAAGTAATATAAGTTTATCTGAAAAATGTTTAAAAATTACTGAAAAAGTTGGCGGTTCTTTAGCAGGAATCAAAGATGACACTCACAAAGTCAGTGAATTGTTAGACGAAATTTCAACAGCAAGTCAAGAACAAGAAATTGGAATTACTCAAATTCACAAAGCCGTATCTCAAATGGAAACAGTTTTGCAAGACAATGCATTGACTGCACAAGAAAGTGCAACCTCTGCTGATAGTTTAGAGTTATATTCAGGAAATTTACAACATATTACCAAGAAACTTGCTCTACTTATCGGTGAAGAAACTTCTGAGTCTGAAACAAATAAAAAAAATAGAACATATACAAACACAACTAAAACCAAATCAAAGATAAAAACATTAAATGATTTGGTTGGTTCTTCTAAAAAAGAAGAGAAAAAAGCATTTCCTGTATCAAAAGCTTTAAATTCAAAAAAAGAGGTAATCGCTAAAAAAGAAGAAAAACCTGAAGTTATAAGCTTGCAAGAGGAAATGGCAGAACTAGAAGCAACACAAAATAAAGCTCAAATAACTGATAATGGCAAAATCAATCCTGAAGATATAATTCCTCTTGATGATTTTTAAAAATTGCCGGCTGAATTGTAACATCTCAAGAGTAGGAAGATAATGGAAATAAAAGAAATAGATAAGAAATACTTAGACCTTTTTTGTGAATATATCTATAGTAAGATGGGAATTTACATAGAAGAAACCAAGCGAGATATATTATCCCAAAAACTTGCAAAATTAATGCAAGATGAAGGCATTGCGAGTGCCGGGGAATATTATCACTTCATTGTAGCACCACCAATAACTGAAAAACAAAAAGAAATAAAAAATAAATTTATAGACACAGTAACCGTTCACAAAACAAACTGGTTCAGAGAAAATAATCATTTTGATTATATTGCACAAAATATAGATAATATTTTAAAAACCAGTAAATCAGTTAGCGAAACGAGAGTTCTTCGAGTATGGAGTTCTGCATGTTCAACAGGAGAAGAAGCTTATACGCTTGCGATGTTATTTAAAGAAATCTTACCAGCTTCATATAGGGTAAAAATACTTGCAACAGATATTAGTCCTGAAAGTATAGTTAAAGCTCTTACAGGAGTTTACAAGTTTGGTCCTGAAGATAATATAACAATGAATTATAAGGGAAAATATTTTACAAAAGAACAAGATGCTTGGAAAATTTCGGAAGAAATAAAGAGACTTGTAACTTTTAGATTATTTAACTTGGTTGATAAGTTTCCTTTCAAAAATCCATTTGATATAATATTTTGTAGAAATGTAATGATTTATTTTAGCAGAGAAATTCAAGAGGAATTAGTTAATAAATTTTATCATACATTATGCGAAAACGGATTATTATTCATCGGACATTCAGAGAGTTTAATCCAAGTAAAACACAATTTTACATATTGTGAACCGACTATATATAGAAAATAGGACAGAATAAAATGACAATAAAAGTATTAATTATTGATGATTCTGCAATGATTAGAAAAGTTTTTGAGCAAGAATTGTCAAAAGACCCTGAAATAGAAGTAGTAGGAACAGCACCAGACCCCTTTGTAGGAAGAGATAAAATTGTTTATTTAAAGCCTGATGTTATCACGTTAGATATAGAAATGCCAAGAATGGACGGATTGACGTTCTTGGAAAAGCTTATGAAATATTACCCGATACCAGTAGTTATAGTAAGTTCATTAGCAAAAAATGGTGGAGATGTTGCATTAAAAGCAATTGAACTTGGAGCAGTTGAAGTTGTATCAAAACCTGGAAGTGCTTATTCAGTTGGTGATATGAGTGAACAGTTAATAGATAAAGTAAAAGCAGCATCAAAAGTAAAAGTATTTAAACGAATTGCAGCAAATCAAAATTCAAGTGCAGAAAACAAGGCAATTATTGCAGCATCAATGAAAGTAAAAACCACAAATAAAATTATTGCAATAGGAGCATCAACAGGCGGAACTGAATCACTAAAAGATGTAATAACAAAATTTCCTGCCAATTGCCCGCCTATTGTAATAGTACAACATATGCCGGCTAATTTTACAAAGGCTTTTGCAGATAGGTTAAACCAAATTAGTGATATAGATGTAAAAGAAGCAACTGATGGAGAATTTCTATCAATAGGAAAAGCACTCATTGCACCTGGTAACAAGCACATGGAGATAAGAAGAAGCGGAATAAATTACTATGTTTCATTAATGGACGGTCCAATGATGTTCCACCAGAGACCTGCAGTTGAAATTTTATTTAACTCTGTTGCAAAATATGCAGGAACAAATGCTGTTGGTGCAATATTAACAGGTATGGGAAAAGATGGAGCTCAAGGATTATTAAATATGAGAAATGCCGGAGCCAATACAATTGCACAAGATGAAAAGTCTTGCATCGTTTTTGGAATGCCAAAAGAAGCTATTGCTCTTGGAGCAGCTCAGGTTGTAAAACCACTTGATGAAATTACTCAAACAATACTTGATTATTGTATATAAAAGCAAAGTAATTTGGAAAAAACGCACCTATTGTTGGGGCGTTTTTTTATGATAAAATTAACATAAACGAAGAATAGAAGAGGATAATAAATTATGAAAATGTCAAAACTATTTGTACAAACTTTAAGAGAATTTCCATCAGATGCAGAAGTTGTATCTCATAAATTTCTAGCAAGAGCCGGATATATAAGAAAGTTAACAAGTGGCGTTTACAGCTATTTGCCATTAATGTGGAGAGTTTTGAAAAAAGTTGAAAATATTGTTCGAGAAGAAATGGATAAAGCAGGAGCTCAAGAACTATTAATGCCATTTGTACAACCAAAAGAACTTTGGGAAGAATCAGGACGTTGGGAACATTATGGCAGAGAACTTATGAGACTAAAAGATAGACATGATAGAGAAATGTGCCTTGGACCAACTCATGAAGAAATTATTACAGCTATTGCAAGAGACGGAATAAAATCTTATAAACAATTACCAATTAATTTATATCAAATTCAAACTAAGTTTAGAGATGAAGTAAGACCACGTTTTGGTCTGTTAAGAGGACGTGAATTTATAATGAAAGATGCGTATAGTTTTGCATCAAGTCAAGAAAGTTTGGACGAAGAATATAAAAACATGTGGCAAGCCTATACAAATATATTTAAGCGTTGCGGATTGGAAACAAAACCCGTTCAATCGGATACAGGAACTATTGGTGGAAGTGAAAGCCACGAATTTATGGTAATAACAACTACAGATGCAGGCGAAAATGACGTATTTTATTGCGATAAATGCGATTATGCAGCTAATTCTGACCATGCAACATCAACACTTCACCCTGTTCAACTTGATGGAGAGTTTAAAGAAGCCGAAATAATTGATACACCAGATACTACGACGATTGAAGCACTTTGCGATTTTCTAAAAGTTCCGGCAACAGTCATATTAAAGACTTTAGTCTATGTTGTAGATAAAGAATATGTTCTAGTTCATATTAGAGCCGATAGAGCGGTTGAAGAAACAAAATTGAAAAATGCTCTAAATGCAGAAGATGTAAGAATTGCATCATCTGTTGAAATAGAAGACTTAATGCAACAACACGGATTTGGAGCATCAAAAGGATTTATTGGTTCAAAAGGTATGGACGGAGTTAGAGTTATTGCTGATAAATCAGTTGAAGGTATGAAAAACTTTGTAGTTGGAATTAACCAACAAGACAAACACCTTGTAGGTGCTAATTTCGGCAGTGATGTAGAAACTACAAAGGAAATATATGACGTAGGACTTGTACAAGCTGGAGATAATTGTCCAAAATGCGGAGCTCCATTAAAAGTTACAAGAGGTATTGAAGTTGGAAACATCTTTAAATTAGGAACAAAATATTCAGAACCAATGCATGCTTGCTACTTAGATGAAAATGGAAAAGAAAAACCATTTATTATGGGTTGCTATGGAATTGGAATTTCTAGAACAGCTGCTGCTGCAGTTGAAAGTTACCATGATGACAATGGTATAAAATGGCCAATTTCTATTGCCCCATACCATGTTATTATTGTTCCAGTAAGTACAAAAGATGAAAATCAAATGAAAGCAGCAACGGAATTATATGAAAAGCTATTAGCAGCAGGAGTTGAAGTTGTAATTGACGACAGAGACGAACGTCCTGGTGTAAAATTTAAAGATGCAGATTTAATAGGTTTTCCATATAGAGTTACAGTTGGTAAAACTTATAACAATGAAGGAAAGTTTGAATTTAAAACAAGAAAAACAAATGAAGTTATTACAATTACACCTGACGAAGCATATAACAAATTAATTGAAGAATTGAAAGAAGTTATTTAATCAATGAATGCGTTAAGTTTAATAATTACTTTATTTATTATTGTAGTGATGTGGCTTGTCATGTTTCCAGGCATACACCTTAGCAAAACAGAGCATTCTCCAGGAGTTGAGCAAAAGACCTATAATCAAGCAAAGCAGGTCGAAGCAACAACACAACAACAGGTTGATTATGCAAAAAAGCTAGAAGAGCAAGCTATGAAAAAGACACAAGAAAATCAATAGATAAAATTTTGACTTTTTCTAATATATAATTAAAAATTTTATATGATTTCGATTATAAATTTTTTTAGAAAACAAAATAAATGTACACACGAAAAGATTCCACCGGAAGTAGAATGCGGATATTGTCCTGACTGTGGAGAATTTGTAGAAAACCAATGGTTTATAACAAGATGCAAATGTTGTGGTATAAAAGTAAAAGCTACAATAAAAAATGGTAAAATTGTTCCTGAAAAGAAATATTGTAGAAATTGCGGAAGTGAGCAATATGTAGTTGAAAGACTAAGCAAAATAACTTCATTTGACCTATATTTTGCTGTGCTAATAAGAGAAGTTGTAAATCAACGACCTGTATCATATATACAAACTTGGGTAGAAGAAAAAGAAGAAATCGTCCACAAATTTATAACAGATAAAAGACTAATAAATTATTAGTCATGGCACGCATGCAAGAGGATAACCTCTTGCCAATGCGTGAATATTTATAAATGTAAAAAAGGCGATAAAGTAGAATATGCCTATGCTTGACATAGGAAAATATTAATGATAATATGAAGAACGTAGCAAAGATAGTAGTTTTGCTAATTGATAATTTTAAATAAAATAACAAGGGCTTGTGGCGCAGCGGTAGCGCAGAGGACTCATAATCCTTTGGTCGTTGGTTCGAACCCAACCGGGCCCATTTTTTATTTATTATTATTTTTATTTTTTTAGTAAGATTCTAATATAAATTTAAACATCAAAGTTAAAAGCTTCTTGATGAAGTTTTTCAAGTCTATTTTAATAAAAAAAT
>JAGOIO010000119.1 GCA_017995595.1 bacterium
TTTTTCCATTTCTTTTAACTTATTAAAAGTTGAAGGCCCGTCCAATTCTGGCATCATAACATCTAACATAATCAAATCAGGAGAATACTCTTCAACACAATCCAATAATATTTTACCATTATCACATATTTTCATTTCGAAATCACTCATTGCCTGCACAGTCATTTCTACTACGGTTTGAAGATCAGGTTCATCTTCTGCATATATAATTTTTTTCAGCTCTGTCATAAACTTTACCCCTTTACAATATACTTTTCAATTCTATCTTTAAAATCTACAATAGAAACTTTTGACTTAATTATAATTTCATCGACATAATGGGCAATAATTTTTGCTTCTTCATACGCAGAATGCATAACTATATGAGAATCCTTGTTTAAACCTGACTTTATAACAGGCAATAACTTATCACTTGTTCCCTCAGGAAAAACATAATCAAGAATAATTAAATCAAAATTCTCTGTCTCTAACATATTTTTTGCTTGCTTTAACGTACTAGCTTGAGTAACTTCAGCAATATCTGATAATGTAAGTTCAACTAAACTCAATAAATCAGTGTCATTTTCCACATGCAAAACTTTTGCTTTTTTAGAATCATTAATATTCTTTAGGTTTTCTATAGCTTTTTCAAATTCAACAGTATCAAAAGATTTTTCAACCCAATATATAGGATTATGCTGAAAAGCTAAACTATCATCTTGCTGTTCTAATGCAGAGACAATTAATACAGGTAAACCATGAGCCAACTCAATAGCCTGCATCTCCTCCAGTAATTCCACCCCACTTTTTTGTGGCAAAATTATATCCAATGTCATAAGATCATACTTGTTATCTTTTAACTTTTCCAATGCAGATTCTGCATTTTGCACAATCTCTGTAACATAACCTTTTTTGTTTAATAGGTTTGAAATACAGTGTGCAGTAGTCAAAATATCTTCACAAATTAATGCTATTTTTTCCATTTTATTATTAAATTTCTCCTTTTAATCTAATACTTCTGGTAATTCAAAGTAAAACGTAGTTTTATTTTCTTCAGAAATAAAATTTATTTTTCCACCAAGTTGATCCATAATAGCTTTTGAAATGCTCAAACCTAGACCGGTACCACCTTTTTGGCGACTATCAGAAGAATCAGCTTGTGCAAATTTTTCAAAAATTCTTGACTTAAATTCATCAGGAATTTCCTCCCCTGAATTAGTGATAGAAACCCTAAATTTACCATTTAATCGTTCTACCTTTACTTCAACAGTACCATTTTTCTCTGAAAATTTAACCGCATTTGAAAGCAAATTTGTAATGACTTGAATAAGTCTGCTATCATCAACCCTAACATTTGCAACTGTTTCAGCTTCTTTTAATTTTATTTCAACATTATATTTTTTAGCATAAGGAAGATTAAAAGTAATTGCTTGTTTTATCAACAACACCAAATCAAACTTTGCAAAAGTAAAATCCATTTTTCCTGCTTCAATCTTTTCAATGTCTAAAATATCATTTATGATATCTATCAATCTTAAACAATTATTATTAGCAATATTTAATAAGCTATTAATTTTTTCAGGGACTTTTCCAACTTTTTCACTCATTATTAATCCGATAGAACCTCTTATTGAAGTTAATGGCGTTCTCAATTCATGGCTTACTGTTGAAACAAATTCATTTTTCATCTTTTCTATTTTCTTTCGTTCAGTTATATCTCGAACGACAAATAGAATATACTTTTTTGAATTAACGACAACAGAACTTGCTGACATTTCAGCATTGAAAATAGAACCATTTTTTCGTTTTGCTTTTGAAGTTTCTTTGTATTTCATAATATTCTGTTTATCTATATAAGTTCCGGGAATAAGAAGGAATTCTAAAGATTGTCCGATACAATCTGACGGCTTATACCCCCATATTGATTCCATAGCTGGATTACAAGATTTTATAATACAATTTTCATCAATAATAATAACTGCATCTTTAATATTATTTAAAATATTGCTTATGTATTCTTCATTACGTTTTATACTTTCATATAACTTTGTTTGATAAATTACAACCGCAGACTGACGAGATATAGATTTTATCAAAGATATTTCTGACTCAGAGAATTTTTTATAAGATTTAGTATAATGCAAAATAATCAGACCATAATAAGTATTTGCATAACAAATTGGAGCAACCAAATAGGTTTTAACCCCCATGTTTTTGATTAAGACATCATAAAAATCAGCTTCCAATCTTTCTTTTGCCTCTACAGTATTGCCATATAAAATATTTTCCTGTTTTAAATGACCGATAACGAAATTTAAAGCCATTTGAGGGGATAAAACATTTAAAGCTGAATCTATATCCGGCGAAGCAAGATATTCTTTCAAATCCTGAATAGAGTTTGAGCCTTCAGAAGAATCAAAGGAAACAAAAATCCCTCTATCAGCATTAAACAATTTACTTGTTTCACAAATAATAGTACCTAAAATATCATTATACTCATTACCTTTAACATACGCTTCAATAATTTTTCTCAAGACTTTTTCATTTTTTAAAGACTTTTCTTCCATCTTGTTTTTTTCAATTAAATCATAATTTTTTTGAATCATCTTTGATAAAGAATTTGCAACAATAAAAAGTAAATCAGCGGAAGCTTTTACTTGTTCAATAGGTAATATTTTCAACTTATTAACAGACTCAAGATATTTATCCTCATCTACCCCAATATCTTTTGCAAGTTTTCTAAAGAATTCAGGTTCAGGTTTATGAGTCAATATCTGACCGGCAAGAATAAAAGCAATAGGATCGCCGTCAACAATAATAGGAACGCCAAAAGATACCAAACCTGCCTTACAAGTATATATAACAGGCTCACCTAATTTTGCAGATTTTTCACCACATTTGCTAGAAGTTTCTTCGCAAATAGACTTGCCTTGCAAAGTATTTTTAGTTAAACAACAAAACTCATTCCTAAAATTTTCTTTGGTAATTGGTCCGTCATCATCAAACATAAGACATGCCAGACCTGTAGCACGACTAAAAGTATCCAAACATTCTTGGACAAAATCCAAGTCAATAACATCAGCAATTTTTATTTTTTTCTGAACTTCGGAAATCCCCTCAGCCATCAAAACTCCTTATTAAGACCTTATTTTGTAAACAAAAACAGATATTAAGATAATTATACTATTAATTTCAAAAAAAAACAATCTTTGAATATTATATTTTTATGAAAAGTTACAAAAAAGCACAGGCTTTAGATTTTGCCTATGCTTTTTGTTTAGAAGATTAATTATTAAGCTTGGAAGAATTTGTATGAACGTTCAACGTTCTTGTTTATAATAGATTTAACAGAATCGATTTCAGTATCAAGTTCAGAACGTTCTGTCTCTAAGTTCTTTTCTTTGATATCCAATTCTGATTCTTTTTCATTTATTTTTGCAGAATCTGCCTTATAAGTAGCTTCAGCTTGAGTTTGAGCTGAGGTATCATCAACTTCTTGTAATCCTGAAGATGAATCTGAAGTTGTAACTTGTCCCCAAGAGCCATCAGAATTTGCTTTTACAATATTAACAGCACCGTTTTTGATAGCAGTTTGAAGTCCATCAGCATCATTTGCATAAGACAAATCTACCCAACCTGAATTTGCAATAGCATTCAACTTATTCAAGTAGAAATTAGCTTCATTTTGACTTGGAGTAGTAGCTGCAGTTGTTGTAGTTGTTGTTCCTGCCTCAATTTTTGTTGCAGTATGAGATGTTTGAGGAACCCTCGTAACACTTAATGCATTCAATCCATCTTCTGAATAAGATGAATCTGAAGAGTGCAAAGCTGCTTCATAGTATGTAAAGAATGAATTAATCAAATTTTTAGCATTTACACCAAAAGTATTCGTCTTTTTCTTAGCACTTATTATAGCATTAAAATCATCAGCAGTTCTAACAGCATGAGTTGATCTTTCAATACTAGTATCATTGCCTGCACCATAATAATTAGCTTGGAAAGCTTCAACTGTCTTTGAATATGCTGTTGTCAAAGCATCTGAATTAAGAAGTTTTGAAGCTTTCAATTTCGCAACAAAATTTGATAATTCTTTTTGGAAATTACCCTCGGCACACTCCAAATTACCCGCATATAAATCAATATACTGAGCTTCAGCAGTTTTACCATCATACAAATCTTTCCAAGACTTTCCAGAAGAAGATCCTGCAACAACAGTACATGAGACTTGTTTTAAAACATCTTCAATACTATAAGATTTTTCTTCTGCAGTTGTTGCAGAAGAATCAGTAGTCGCATGCGTAACATAAGAAGTTGCATCAGATTCTGTAATACCCATAGTTTTTTGTAAATAAGCTGCCTTTAATTCATCAGTCAAGACAAAAGCTTCACCTGAAGAACCTGAAGTTCCTAACAAACCATTTATAACGGCTGCATCATCATCAGACAATACTATTCTGCCTGTTGCATCAGCCAACAAATATTGACCGGAAACTGAATTTGCACTATTTGAATAGTTATTAAACAAATTATAGGTAATATCAGTAGTACCTGAACCTGAAGAATTTGCCATAACAAGTTTTTTAGCATTCAACTTGTTTGAATAATCTTCAGAAACTTTAGCACTTTCTCTAGACATTGCTATCTTTTGATTTGCAATTTGCATCTGTTGATATTCAATATCGCTTTTACGAGATGTTAAAAATAACAATCTGCATTGTGATGCTGCTAAACCCATTTTCCTTTACCTTTTCCCTATAAGTTACTGTTTAAGAACTGTATCGACCTGACATTTCCCTTTTCCATGTTATATATCGGCACAATCAGTTTAAACTTTAGTTTTAAAGATATTTTACGTTACAAAAGTTAACAATGCGTTAAAAACATTTTAGACATTATTTTTAAATATCAAATAAGCAAAAAACAAAAATGCCGACGGGGAGATTCGAACTCCCGACCTACTGATTACGGATCAGTTGCTCTACCAACTGAGCCACGTCGGCATAGTTT
>JAGOIO010000120.1 GCA_017995595.1 bacterium
AAATGTTTGCGTTACAAAGATGAGCGATTTAAGTTTAAAAAACTCTATTGCATATTGCAACTGTTTTAATTCCTACGCAAAAGACGACAACATTTTTCTTGAAAAAACATCAATTTGTAAAAAAATAGAAGATTTCAAACTGGTAATGTTCAGACCAGACCCGCCTGTTGATATGAATTATATAACGGCAACTTATGTTTTTGACTTTGTTGATGAAAAAAAGACATTTGTAATAAATAATCCAAAAAGTGTAAGAAACTTTAATGAAAAATTACACACAAACTTATTCCTAAACCTTATGCCAAAAAATATTGTTACAGCTAACAAGAACGAAATAAAAGAGTTTTTGCAAGAGAACGAAGAGATTATACTAAAACCATTAAATCAATGCTTTGGTGGAGGCGTTATGCATCTTAAAAAAGGTGATATGAACACAAACTCCATCATTACCACAATGACGCAAGACCAAACTGTACAAATTATGGTGCAAAAATACATTCCGCTTGCAAAGCATGGCGACAAAAGAGTAATGTTTTTGGGAGAAACAGTACTTGATGAATGTGTTATAAAACTTCCTACTTCTGATGATTTCAAGTTCAATGTACATAATCTTGAAATGGATTATGTTAAAAAGACTGCATTATCTGATAAAGAAAAAGAAGATTTTTCAGAAGTTGCAAAAGAATTAAACAAAATGGGAATTTATATGGTCGGACTTGATGTTATTGATGGAAAAATTATTGAAACAAACGTAACAAGCCCTTGCTATTTCATAAATGAAGTAAATAAGTATTTTTCTATTCATCTTGAAAAGAGAATTACAGATTACATATTAGAAACTACAAAATCACATTTCAACAAATTTTTAGTTTCTTCTACACACTAGATTAAACTGTAAAGATTAAAACCGCACTTATAGTACAAACAGCGAGTATTAGGACAAATATTGCAACAACTCTTGCAAAAGAATTATCGTTATAAATATTTTCATCAAACTCTGTCTTTGAAAGTACCTGCCTTGCAAAGTCAATTTTATCCTCATTTTTTGTTTTTTCAAAAGCTTCATTCATAACTTTTCTGAGATTGTTAATTCTTTCTAACTTTTCACGAACTTCGGGATTAGAAATAATACATTTTTTTACCCTCAAATTTTCCTCATCTGAAAGTTCATTATCAACGTAAGCAGAAAGATTTAGAGTCATATCCCAATCTTTTTTATCCTGCTTTGAATAATAATTTTCAGCCGAAATTTCAGAAAGTCTGTTTTTTATTTCTTTCAAACTTCCCATCATATCTTTTAAAGCATCGTACTTTGCACGACAAGTCGGACAAGATTCTAAATGTACTGATATAAATTGTTTTAAATTATCACTTAATTTGTCCTCAATATAATCAGATAAAAGAGCTGAAACTTGGGAACATGTTAACTTTGAATGCATATATTTCTCCTTATTTATATATATGGTTTTAGTTCAGATTGAAGTCGTTCTCTTGCTCTTGCGATACGAGATTTTACAGTACCGATAGTTGTATCCGTAGCAATAGCAATTTCTTCATAAGTAAGCCCTTGTAATTCTCGTAGAATTATTGCAATTCTAAAATGTTCGGGCAAATTTCTAATACAATTTTTAATAATTTTATCCAATTCAGATGCCAAAATTTTTTCTAACGGTTTGGAATGCGTATCAGGAATTTGAGTAAAGTATTTAGCTTCTTCCTGACCTGAATCAATAGAAACAGGAATTGGGTGGCGGTGGATTTTTCTAAGTTCATCATAAAAGAGATTAGTAACAATATGATTTAGCCAACTTTTAAAAGTTTTTGGATTTTTAAGTCCTGCAATTCCTCTTGCCATGCGAAATAAAGCTTCTTGCGTTAAATCCGCTATATCTTCTCTTTTGCGAGTAAGGTATGAAAAAGTTGCAAACACATTTTTTTGTTCACGACGAATTAGCTCCTCAATAGCTTTGTAATCACTATTTTTAGCTAAAATGACGAGTTGTTCTAAAGGTATTTTTTTATAAGCTAACTTCATCAATATCCCTACACCTTAAAATTATCTTCATCAAAAATATAATAAAGAAATTCAGTAGAAAAATATATGCTCTTTGTTATATAATCACATAGAGCATCTCGGATTCGGGAAAATAATATAGCAAAAAATAATAATCAAATTTTTATGGAGAAGAATATGCACTCTGTTTCAAAATTAAAACAACAATTTAATTTGTTAAAAATATCAAACAAAACACATTGTTTCCTCGCTGAGTATGATAAACACAGCTCTGATGATGAAATATTAGACAAAATTGCACTTGAATTGTCAAATACCTCTGACATAATTTTACTAAACATTAAACCTGACAATAAAGCTGTCGATTTAGGGAAAAAAACAAAAGTATTATGCTCTGAATTTGGAGCAACTTTCTTAATATACAACAGAGCTGATATTGCGTTATTAACAGGTGCAGACGGTATTCTCTTAACAGAATCAGGAATTTCAATTAAAAACGCAAGAGAAATTTTGGGTGAAACTTCTCTCATCGGTATCAACATAAAAACAGCTCTCGACTTGGAAAATACAATTCAAAACAACCCGGACTATATCTTTACTGATAATGATACAATTTCAACAAACATTCCAACTTTCTCCAACTCAACTTCTGACAAAAATCATTTTACAAAAATCAATTAAAAATAAATGTGGGATAAAATTTACCCCACAAGTCAATTAATTATATATAAATGTTTGGATATTAATCTTAATCTTCTAGTCCTTTTTAAACCCAACTCTGAACGGTTCTTTTTGTACTGCCGTATCTTCTTCACTTACAGGTTTATAAGACTCAAAAGCTTTTGAAAAATCTTCTTGTTTTATTGAAAAATCTTTCATATCTTTTTCAGCATTAAATGTTCCATTTTCCATCTTGTCAAGAAAATGTAATCTCTCATAAGCATTATCTCTTGCCTGTTCAATTATGCAAGGAAAATCTGAACCGGTACAATTATGCTCATAAAACATTTTAGCAATAGCTTCTTTATCTAATTCTTTGTCGAAAGGTTTATCGTCTGAATATTTTTGCAATATGTCTCGACAACCTTTGAGGTCAGGTTTGGCAAGTTCAATGTGTTTTCCAAACCTTCCAGATCTTGTGATAGCTGAATCCAAGAGTTCAACTTTGTTTGTTGCAAGAATAACAAAGACATTCGCATCTCCTTCTGTTATTTCATTCATCTTTACAAGTAATTGATTTACTATCTTATCGTCAAAACGACCTGATTCACTGCCTGTACGCTTTCTCATCGCTGCATCTGCTTCATCAATAAACAATATACAAGGCTGATTTGCGACCGCATTCTCAAAAATCTCTCGCCATTTTCGTTCAGACTCACCAACATACATATCCTGTTGGGCATTCGGGTCAACCTTTATAAAATTCACACCTGCTTCGTTAGCAGTTGCATTTGCAACCATTGTTTTTCCTGTTCCCGGAGGGCCATACAAAATTATTCCTCTATTATGCATATCCTGAAATGCATCAGGATATTTCAATGGAAATATTACAGATTTCTTTAATTCTGCAATAGCTTTATCTTGACCTCCAACACTCGCAAATGATAACGGTTGTTTAATCTTCGCATCTTTAAACAACGTAAATACATCTTTTAAATGCTTTTTATTTATGTCCTCTATACAATTCGGGTCCCAAGCAGTCAATGGAAAACTTTGAACACCTGCCATGCCCTCATCATAAGTCTGCTGATTCATTTTTCCGTATTTTACTTCTAGTTTAACTTCTCCGTTAGAAATCGTACTGCTTGTATGTGCCGGTGCTGAAAACCCCGGGTCTATCATCGTTAACAGCTTTCCGTCCTTGTCCATTATCTCTGTTGTATTATTACCGATATTCATTACTTGAAGCGTTCCAAATTCATCTTTATACGCAAGAATACTATTTTCCATTCTGCTATCTTCTATTGCATACATTCTTTTCACTACTCTTTTTATCGGTGATAAATCTGTATCTTTTAAACCTTTTACTGTATTTTTTATATTGTCTGTCATTATCAAAAATTCATTCTTTTCCATTCTTGATATTACAGCTCTAAACTTATTTGAAATATCTTCAAACGGCAAAACTGCTCCGCTAAATGCCACATTATTTGACTTCTTAACATTATTTACTGCTAAACTTGCATAATTAGTATCAACAAGCGGATTGCTTGCATACATTGATGCTCCAATCTCACCATTTTGTAATGAATTATCATTAAATGTTTTCTTCATTCTATAATTATTTATGCTACTAACATTATTCCCTATGCTTTGAATTTTCATTAAACTTTATACCCCTAAAAAATCTAGTGTTATTGCTACACTTATAGTAGCATATATATTAATATTGTCAACTTAAAAGACAAATTCACTTAATATAACGACATAAAGCATGACAGGTATTGGGTTTTAACTGAATCGAAACATCGGCTCAAATTTGTATATAAGTTACAAATTAAACATTTTCTCGTTTTGTTGTTTTGTTTTATCTTGTATCTCATTGTAATCAACAGAAACAGGTGTTTTCTTTGAAGTCTTTATTACGTCTAAGAATATTTTTGCATTTTTTGGTGGCAAATTTCCATTTTTCAAAAAGGTTCCATAAGCTGTATCAATTCTTGCAGGGACAATCAAACCGCTCTTGGTAAATTTCTCAGAAGCCGATTTTGAAGACAGATATTTTACTAATCTTAAATCCGCATTTTTATATTTTGAAGCCTTGCTAATTGCAAACCCAGAGGCATCGGCTTGAACAATACTGCCTTTATCGCCACTTGGAAAATTCACAACGTCCCAATTAAATTTTGCATCTTCTCTGTATTTAGGCACAAGCCAACGACCTGAAAGTTGCATAGCCAAACGTTTTTGCAAAAACAGTTGAGCCATTGTTGCACTTGCACTTTCTGAAGCTCTCGGTGCAACATGATAT
>JAGOIO010000121.1 GCA_017995595.1 bacterium
GAGTTGAACAAATTGTTCAAAAGAAGTAAGGGAAATGTGCTGTGTTGCAAAAGGTGCAAACCACCAACCGGCTCCAATTCCTCAAGAAGGCAAATGGACCTATGCCAAAGAAATTAAAGATACTTCAGGTCTAACACACGGTGTAGGCTGGTGTGCTCCTCAACAAGGTGCTTGCAAACTTACATTAAATATTAAAGAAGGTATAATTGAAGAAGCATTAGTTGAAACATTGGGTTGCTCAGGAATGACTCACTCAGCTGCAATGGCAGGTGAAATTCTTGTTGGTAAAACAATTTTAGAAGCATTAAATTCAGACCTTGTTTGTGATGCTATTAATACAGCTATGAGAGAATTGTTCTTACAAATCGTTTACGGACGTTCTCAAACAGCTTTCTCTGATAACGGATTGCCAATCGGAGCAGGTTTGGAAGACCTTGGAAAAGGACTTCGTTCTCAAACAGGTACTATTTATTCAACAAAAGAAAAAGGACCTAGATATCTTGAATTGTCTGAAGGTTATATCCTTGAAACAGGACTTGACGAAAATAATGAAATTATCGGATACAAGTTTGTACACTTGGGTAAGATGATGGAAGCTATCAGAAAAGGTACAGATGCAAAAGAAGCATTTGAAAAGAATGTCAAGACATACGGTCGTTTTGACGATGCAGTTAAGAAAATTGACCCACGTAAGGAGTAATTATAATGACAGTAACATTTGAAGGACAAGACAGACGTCAGGCAAAACTTGATAAAGCCATGGCTGAATATGGAATAAAAGACCTTGAAGAAGCACGTAAATTGTGCATGGATAAGGGTATTGATGTTGATGCTATTGTAAAAGGCATTCAACCAATCGCATTTGATAATGCAAGCTGGGCATATACTTTAGGTGCAGCTATTGCAATCAAAAAAGGAACAAAAAATGCAGCTGATGTTGCAAGTGATATAGGATTAGGTTTGCAGGCTTTTTGCGTACCTGGTTCTGTAGGAGACCAAAGAAAAGTTGGCTTGGGCCATGGTAATTTAGCAGCGATGCTTCTTAGAGAAGAAACTCAATGTTTCTGCTTCTTAGCAGGACACGAATCATTTGCAGCTGCTGAAGGTGCAATCGGTATTGCAAGAAACGCTAATAAAGTTAGAAAAAATCCTTTAAGAGTAATCTTAAATGGTTTAGGAAAAGATGCTTCATACATCATTTCTCGTATTAACGGATTTACAAGCGTTGAAACAAAATATGATTACTATACAGGCGAATTGAAAATCGTTAGTGAAAAAGCTTTCTCAAAAGGTGAAAGAGCTTCTGTAAAATGTTACGGTGCTGATGATGTTTCAGAAGGTGTAGCAATCATGAGACACGAAGGTGTTGATGTTTCTATTACAGGAAATTCAACTAACCCAACTCGTTTCCAACACCCTGTTGCAGGTACTTACAAAAAATGGTGTGTTGAAAATGGTAAAAAATACTTCTCAGTAGCATCTGGTGGTGGAACAGGTAGAACTCTTCACCCTGATAACATGGCTGCAGGTCCTGCAAGTTATGGTATGACAGATACAATGGGAAGAATGCACTCTGATGCACAATTTGCAGGTTCTTCTTCAGTTCCTGCTCACGTTGAAATGATGGGTGTAATCGGTATGGGCAACAACCCTATGGTTGGTGCTACTGTTGCTGTTGCAGTTGCAGTTGCTGATGCTATGTAGTTTGAAACTTTTTAGGTTTTAAAATATATATAAAAAGACAGAACTTATAATTTTTAAGTTCTGCCTTTTTTATTATTGAAAGTTTCCTTGTTTTATTAAAGATGAAAGTTGTTTATAATAGTAAGTTAAGAGTTCTTCACTGTTCCATTTATAATTGTTATTATCTTTTTTAAATATTTTCTGTATTAATGATTCTGTAGTTTGATTTTTTAATTCTTGAATTTTCGTTTTTATTGCAGAGTTACCCAATATGCCTACAAAATCTTTTACGGCATCAAATTTAGAAATCATATTGACATTTGAATATTTTGAACTGGCAAAGACCTCTATAAGATTTTTGAAGGAGTTGCAGGCTGATATTTTAGCCTTATTAATATTTAATTGTGTTTGATTACTGATTAGATGATGTTTATCAAGAATATTTTTAGCGAGTTTATTAAATGAATCTATATTCATGATACTTAGAGCTTCTTTATCATTGAAAAATGCATCTTTTAATTCAGAAGAAACTAATTCTCTAACTTGTTCTTTTGTCATATTATCAGGTATAACGACTTCATTTGCAACAATATTGGACAAATCTTTGTAGTTTGCGTGTAAAATATAATTTGACATTTTCATAGATTGCTCTGCTTGTTCCTTTGTCAAGTCAATAGTATTTCCTGTATCAATAAGGGTAAATAATTTACCTTTAGCTTTTCCCTTTAGAACGTCTAAATTAATAAAAATATTACCGGGGTGAATATCTGCATGGATTGTTTTTCCGTTTTTATCAATTTTGCTAAATTGTTCAATAAGAATATCTTGATAGTTATTTAAAAGTGTTCTAAGCTCATTAGCAGAAATATCTGTATCTTGAAAATCCGGAGATTTAGCTTTTAAATTTTTCAAATTTTCTTCAGCTTTTTTTGCTAAAAAGTTGTCCTCTTTGTTAAAATAGTTTATAAGATCTTTAATATTACAATATTCAACCAGTGTATTTAAACTTATGCCCTTAGCTTTATTCATTATATAAATGCCATTTTTATTTTCAATCGGCTCAACGACATCGGCAACTTGTGTTGAAGCTTTTAATTTTTTAGCAGCTATCATTTCATTAGAAAAATCTGTTTCTTTTGATACCGATTTCGCTAAATCCTTGATATTATTTATTAAAATGGTTTCTTTTTCAGATAAATCTTTTTCGGCTTTATTCTTTGTTATAAGTTTGATAAATTTATTTTCATCATTTTTAATTTTTTCTTCAGAAACGCCTTTTTTTAGGACTTTTATGCAAACTTCTTTGCCTGAAGAATCTTTTGCCAAATATGTTTCAGCTATTGTTCCAACACCAAGTAATTTAGAAACTGTGTATTTATCAGAACCATATTGCTTTGTTATAAACTTTTGTGCTTCATCAATAGTTCTTGTCGGTTTACAGTCTTCTTTTAAAGCTTTTGCGATTTCGCTATTCCCTGCAATTTGTTCCATTTTTACATAAAAAATGTTTTCATTACATAATTTTTCTATTTTATCTGCGGTTGTATTTTTAGAGTTTAAAATAGATTTTATTTCAGGAGAATCAGTTATAATTTGTTTTAATTTATCAAAAGCAGAAGTTGTGTTTTCTTTATCAAAGATTAAATTTTTCTCGTTAATCTTGCTAAGGGTTTTGTCTAAATTCTTTTCTAATACTTTGTTGAATCTTACTGATTTAGCAAGAGGAAAAGCAACGGCAACTAATCCTAAAGTGTTCAATACTGCATTATTTTTTAAAGTATCTTTAAATGAGACTTTATTTTTACCGTTCTTGTCCGTACCGCTATAATTTTTGTTTGTAAGATGTTTTAAACCTATGTTAGCTCCGATATATGCAGGAATTCCAACAATACCTCCAGCGACAAAACTTAACGGAGCTAAGAATCCAGAAGTCATTCCTGTATAAAAATTCTTAAAGTCTTCTTTGAGTTTTGCATTTCTTAGTTCTTTCTTTTTAGCTTTCAGCTCATTTTTAGTTAAAGATTTTTTATCTTCAACTTTATATTCTTTAGAACCAATTCTGTTCATAGATAAAAATGATTCTTTTGTCAGACCTGCTGAAGCTGCACCAATACCAAGTAATAGGGCATTTATTTTGTTTTTAGATTTTATTGCATTAAAAACTTTAAAATAAATACTATTCTTACTTCCCAAAATATCAAATAGTTTTTCTACATTAATCTTTTTTAAAATGGTGCTTATAGTATTGGTAATTGCACTACCTTTTGCATAAATAGTTACGCCGGTTGCTATTGCTGTTAAATCACCTGCTGTTTGTTCGGCATTCTTTTGAGAAGCTTTGTAGTTTGCAATTTTGTTTTCAACTACATCTTTTTCTATTTTACCTTGTTCATATTGTTCTATTGCTTCGTTAACTTTTTTTGAACCGTTATTGCAGTTTGTTGCATTTTTTAACGAATCATAAATCTTTTCTATTATACCGTTACTTTTTTTTGTATGTTTAAATTCTTTTTTAAAATCAACAGTATCAGATTTTTGTTCTGATATTGCAGGAGTAATTTTATCTTGTATTTTTGTTTGCGGATTTTCTACAGAGTCTTTACTACTTTTTATTGTAGCGAAAGGTTTTGCTATATTATTATTAATTTCTACCATTATTAATTCCTAAATTTTAGTATTATATTTAATAAAACGTTTGTAAATTTTTTTTTTGCTATTTCCAAATCTAAAATTTAAATTTTTTTAATATATAAATATATGTTTTGAGTTTTAAAATTTTTGAAGATTATGCTATACTAAATTAAAACACGGGGAGTATTAAGTTATGGATATTATAATATTTTTAGTTGGATTTTTAATCGGTGGAGTGGCTGTCGGATTAATTTTTAATATGAACAGTAAAAAGAATGAAGCAGATAAGGATAAGCTTGCAGAGCAGATGCAACTTCAATTTGAGAATTTAACGAATAAAATTTTCAAAGAAAGTTCAGAAGATTTTTCTATGAAAAATAAAGAAAAATTAGAAGAATTTTTCTCAAAATTTAAGGAAAAAATTGAAGATTTTGAAAGAAGAACCGAAGATAAGATGAAAAATGAGAATGAAAAATTTACTCAATTTGATACAAATATAAAGAGTTTTATCGAAGAGGGAAATAAAATATCTCATTATACAACATCTTTGGTAAATGTTATGAAAAGTGATAATCGCCGTCAAGGAAGTTGGGGCGAAATAGTTTTGGCAAGAGTTTTAGAATCTTCAGGCTTGAGAGAGGGTGAGGAATATT
>JAGOIO010000009.1 GCA_017995595.1 bacterium
ATATCCTGCTTTGGTCAAAACTCCTGATAAAATTATTGTAAAAACAACATATCCTGCAGGAAAAAGTTTATCTGATAAACCGAATGTTGTAATTTTTAATAATGATTTTGCATTGATGAAAGTTTTGGTTGACCAAAAAGGAAGAAAAACTATTCAAAATTTTCCAAACCCTCCAATTGAGTTAAGAACAGGGCTGTTACCTCAAGATATGCTTGTTCCTCAAGGACTTGTTATTCCTGATAATATGAAGGGTATTATTGGAAATCTTCAAATTTCTACTTCACAAGATTCAGGTTTGAAAGTTTCTCCTGACGTAGTTTTAACCCAAAGAGTTTCTATTTCAAAAACGTCTAAAAATGCTTACGTGAAAGTCCCTCAAGTACAGAATAAAATTTTATATGTAGCAACTTGTTATTCAAAAGATATTCAAGTAATAAATGGTGAAAGTCGCTATCCGTCTTATGCTTTAGCTCAAAAAGGTGTGCCGATAGATATGAAATCATACAGAAATGATAAGTTTTTGCTTGTTACAGTTTTTTCTAAAAATTATTTATATGTAATTTCACTTGCAGATGACAGAATGATTAAGCAAATTGAAATGGATTCTCAACCTGAGGAAATTGTAATAGATAAATATGCGGACAAAGCTTATATTTCAAGTCCTTTAGCTTCTTGTCTTTACGTTGTTGACCTAAAGACAATGGCTCTGAAACAAAAAATAAAATTAAAAGGTATGTGTGAAAAAATTGCACTTTCTCCTGACGGAAAAAAACTTTTTTATTCAGATAAAGAGACCAATGAAATTTGGGCGATTGAACTTGACAACAATTATGTTATAAAAGATATCGGAAAGCTTCAAAATACTTCTAAAATAGCGTTTTATAACGGAAAAGTTTATATTGCTAGCAGAACAAAAAATCATCTTGCGGTAATAGATTATGCAACTATGAAATTGGAAAGAGAAATAGAAACTCCTGTAAAACCTATAGATATGTACAGTTATAATGGAAATGTATTTATATTGGGAGCTGAAGGGAATATTATTGAAGTTTTGGATACGAGAACAAACGAAATTGTTGATAATATAGAACTTGATACAAACGGATTTTCAACAAGAATTTGTCCTGTTCCTTTTTCAAATTTAGCAATTATTACAGATACAAAAGCGGGGAAATATTCAATATTGAACTTAGATAAAAAACAAATATTGAGAACGAACACAATAGGAATTCCTGTAAGTTCAATGATTGTTGCAAACAGAGTTAAAAAAATTCATAAATAGGAAAAATAAATGACAACTGAGGAAAAAGAGAAAAAAATAGAAGCAAAGCGTAAATCAAGGACAACAGATTGGGAAGCAGAAGAAGCAAAACGCTCAAATTTTCCATATTCCAGAGTTGCCGTTATAGAGAACATATTTGATAAAAACTCGCAAGAGGTTTTGTTGGAACTGGAAAAAACTCAAAATGATTTTTGGAATGTTGCACGTTCAACCGGAAATTTCTTAAATATGTTAATCAAAGCAACCGGAAAAAAGAATGTTGTAGAAATAGGAACATCAAACGGATATTCAGGAATATGGATTGCAAATGCTCTAAAATCAACAGGTGGTCATCTTACGACTATTGAGTATTATGAAAAAAGAATTGAATTAGCAAAAGAAAATTTTAAGAAATGCGGATTAGACGATATAATTACAATAAAACAAGGTTCAGCACTTGAAGTTTTGCAAGAACTGGTAAAAGAACCGGATTTTAAATGTGATATGTTATTTATTGATGCAAACAAACGAGAATATATAGAAGATTTAAAAATAATAGATTCAACTCTAAAAATCGGTTCAATTATAACAGCAGACAACATTACTTCTCATGCAGACAAAGTTGTACCTTTTGTAGAAGCATTACAAAAAGATGACAGATATCAAATGGAGATATTAGATTTACCTGCAGGACTGTTGGTTGCGTATAAAATCGCAGAGTAAAATTTAAAATATTTACTTTTCTACTAAATATCCAGTCCTAAATCAAGCGTTGGAGCTTTTGCAACTATAGCACTTGTTGATATTATATCAACTCCTGTTTCGGCTACAGATTTTATCCGCTCTATTGTTATGTTTCCGCTTGCTTCAATAATCGCTTTCTTATCTATAATTTTGCATGCCTGTTTCATTTCTTCTATTGACATATTATCCAGCATAATTATTTCAACACCACAACTCAAGGCTTCTTTTACTTGGTCTAATGTATCACATTCAACTTCAATTTTATGTGCGTGTGAAATATTTTTCTTTAATCTGCCAACTGCATTAGTAATTGAACCTGCAAGTCTGATGTGATTGTCTTTTATCATCGCACAATCTGCTAAGTTAAATCTGTGTAATGCCCCACCTCCGATTTTTACTGAATATTTTTCAAACATTCTGAAATTAGGTGTAGTTTTTCTTGTATCTGTTACTTTTACAGGCAAATCCCCGATTGCATTTTGATATCTTCTTGTCTCTGTTGCAATTCCACTCATTCTCTGAATATAATTCAGTGCAGTTCTTTCTCCGATAAGAATGTATCTTGCAGGTCCTGAAATCTCTGCAATAATAGTACCCTTTTTGATTAAGTCTCCGTCATTTGCAAAAAATTGAACGTTTACTTCTTCTGATAATATTTTAAATACCATTTTAAAAACATCACTTCCACAAAGAACTCCGTCGCTTCTTGTTCCAAGGGTTCCTGAAAGAAAATCTCCGTTTCTTGCAATATAATCCGTTGTTATATCACCAAATCCGATATCTTCTTCCAATGCGTCTTTTACGTGTTTTTCTATTATAAAATCATGTAATAAAATGTTACTGCCCATATTTTTCCTTTTCTTATCTTACGAAAACTAATCCTTTTTCAGTTTTTTGCATACAATTATGTTTTGCAATCTCGTTTGTAAATGCGTAATCTGTTCTACAATGAGCTCCTCTTGATTCCTTTCTCTTTAAGGCAGAATCAATTATTAATTGAGAAACTGTTAACATATTTTTAAATTCATAATCTTCTTTTCTTGCAAAAATATCACCTTCAAAACCTGTTTTCAATTTTTGTAATTCTATATTTGCACTATTTAAAGAATTTTCATCACGCAAAATTCCGACATATTTCCACATTATATCTTGAAGTTGTTTTTTCAACAAAGAAATATCTTTTTCTTCAATATCATCAGTGCACTCATTCTCTTGAGAATATTTATCTATCGCCGATTTTATTTTTTCATCAATTTGTTTAGGCGGTGTAAGATTTGTAAAACTTAAATAATTTGCAAGTTCAAAGGCACAAACAACACATTCAAGAAGAGAATTACTTGCAAGTCTGTTTGCTCCGTGTAAACCTGTAGAAGAAACTTCACCAATTGCATAAAGTCCTTTAATAGAAGTTTTACCTTCAACATTTGTTTTTATACCACCCATTGAGTAATGTGCTGCAGGAGATACAGGAATATAATCTTTTGAAATATCTACGCCGTTTTCACTGCAAATTCTAAAAATGTTCGGAAATCTTTTCATCAATCTTTCTTTTGAAAGTTGAGTGGAATTCAAATAAACATTATCAAGTCCTTGTTCTTTCATTTCGTTAAAAATAGCACGAGTTACAATATCTCGAGGAGCAAGTTCTTTTCTTTCGTCATATTTACTCATGAACTCAACACCGTCTGAAGTATTTTTATCAACTAATTTTGCACCTTCGCCTCTTACGGCTTCGGAAATCAAGAATCTGTTTTCGCCTGTATCTATTGCAAGTGAAGTTGGGTGGAATTGTATAAATTCCATATCTTGAATAATTGCACCGGCTCTATACGCTAATGCAACACCGTCTCCGGTTGCAACAGGAGGATTTGTTGTATATTTATAAAGCTGACCTAAACCGCCTGAGGCAAGAATTACGGCAGATGTATAAATTACTTCGTATTCTTTTGTTAAGTCATTATAAACGATTAATCCTTTACATTCATTCTTTGAATTTACCAGAAGCTCAACGACCATTGTTTCGGCATAAACTTCAACATCTTTGTTCTCTACGACTCTTTTGCATAACGCATCTTCAATCCCTCTTCCTGTCGCATCTCCGCCGGAGTGAAGTATTCTTTTTACGCTATGTGCAGCCTCCAAAGTTAAGAAAAAGTCATCTTTTTCGTTTCTGTCAAATTTAACTCCGAATGAAATTAAATCTTTTATTACTTTGTCAGAAGTTTCTGATATAAATTTTGTTACGTTAAAATCGCTTAAACCCGCACCGGCTTTTATTGTGTCGCTGACGTGTAAGCACACTGAATCTTTTTTATTTTCTTTTAAAACTGCAACGATTCCGCCTTGTGCATGACGTGAATTGCTTTCACCTAACTTAGATTTTGTAACAAGTAAAAGTCCGTCTTTCAGTTCACTTTTTTGGGAAATTTTTAATGCGGCATAAAGTCCTGCAATTCCGCTACCGATTACCACTGCTGAATATTTTGAATATTTCATATTATCCTTATCTCTTGATAACAAGAACACTTTTTTGTCTATTGTTCGTCTATTGTCCTTTGACTATACACAAGGACTATTCTAAAACAAATACTTTTTTTTTACTATATTATATATTAAGTTTTTATAAAGTTTAAAATTTGTATTTTTGCAGTATAATAAGGGAAAAGTAAGGTAAAAGAAAGGTAACAACAAAAAATGTCAAAATTAAAAAATCTATTTATTACATTTGTTCTATTGTTATCCACTGCATTAGGTGCAGTTGCAACAGGAGTAAATCCTCAAGCTATTATTGAATACAATAATGGTATTGACTTTTATAAAGAAGCGAATTACTCTGCCGCAGTAAGCTCTTTTAGAGAAGCTATAAGAATTGACCCTTCATATATTGATGCATATTACAATTTAGGTTCTGTTTTAGAATATCAACAGCAGTATGAAGCTGCACTTGCGGTATTTAAACAAGTTATTGTAAGACAGCCAAATGACTATGATTCTGTTTATAAAGCAGCTTGGTTAAGTGCAAAATTGGGGCAATATCAACATGCTCTTGATTATTTAAGTATAATTCCGTCATCTAGTCCGAGAGGTGCTGATGCAAGAGCTTTAGCTGCTCAACTAAACTTATCTTTACCTAAAAAAACAGCTTCTTCAACAGCTTCAAAACCTGTTGTATTAACTACAAAAATTTTCACAAATCTTGCAAGTCCTACTGGTGTTACCACTGATTCTAAAGGAAATATGTACGTTGCTGCTTTCACTACAAATACTATTATGAAAGTTACGCCTGCCGGTAAAAGAATTGTTTTTGCTAAAAATGCTAAAATATCAGGACCTATCGGACTGGCATGTGATAAAGCAGGGAATTTATATATCGCAAATTATAACAAAAATAATATATTAAAAGTTTCAACCGTTGGTGAAATCACAACGCTTGTAAGTAACGTTAAAAAACCTTACTGTTTGTATTATACAAACGGAGTTTTGTTCATATCTTGCCAAGGCTCAAATTCTGTACTCAGATACAGATTATAATTTGATAAATAAAAACTTTTATTACTACAGCCTACGGTCTTAAAGCTATATATTCACGTAGTGCAGACTTCCAATCTCTGCAAATTTCCTGATTTTCCATAACGCTATTTTGGGGACGATGTGCAGGACGTGGAAAATCTTTTGTCGTACAAGGTTTTAAATTAACTTTTTCTCGAGCGACATTAAATATTTCATGAGCAAAACCATACCAAGTTGTTTCCCCGCTTCCGCAGACATGGTAAATTCCGTAGTCATAATTTTCTTCAATAAGTTCCATTATTCCGTATGAAAGGTCAACTGTCCAAGTTGGACAACCTTTTTGGTCATTCACAACTTTTATTTCAGAGTTATCTTTTAAAGAAAGCATTGTTTCAACAAAATTCTTGCCATGATGACCATAAAGCCAGCTCGTTCTTGCAATATAGAACTTTTTACAATATTTTTGAACAGCGTTTTCGCCTTCTAGCTTTGTTTTGCCGTAAACACTTAAAGGATTTGTTTTATCTTTTGGCGTATAAGCTTTTTCGCTTTCTCCGTCAAAAACGTAATCTGTAGAAATATAAACCATCAAAATATCTTTTTCACCACAAATTTTAGCAAGATTTTCTGTTCCGATACCGTTGACAAGATGTGCAAGTTCAGGTTCTTCTTCCGCTTTATCGACATTTGTATATCCTGCACATTGGATAATAATTTGAGGAGCAATTTTTTCAATAAATGCTTTTGCTTTGTCATAATCTGTTATATCTAAATCTTGATGACCTGCTTCTATTACTTCATAGCCTTCATCTTCAAATATCGGGCATAAATCTTGCCCAAGCATTCCTTTTGCACCTGTAACTAAAATTTTATTTTCTATACTCATTTTTTATCCTTTATCTTTTTATTTGATAATCTTACCATGTTAAAGACTTTTTTCAATCATTCAATCAAAGCATGGTATAATGAGTGTATGTGGAAAAGTATTTATAAGAAAATAAAAAAATTCTTTTATTTATATATTTTGAGGAAAAAATATTATAGAAAAGGACAATGTTTGGGGTGTGGAAGATGTTGTCAAAAGATTTATGTAAAACATGGTAAACATGTTATTCAAGATGAAAAACAATTTAAAAAATTGAGATTATTACATGAATTTTATACATACTTAACTGTTGTCGGAAAAGATGAGACAGGACTTGTTTTTAGTTGTTCAAATTTAGATGAAAAAACGCATTTATGTAAAATTCACAATAAGCGTCCTGGAATATGCCGAAGATATCCGCAGGAAGAAATTTTCTTAATGGGAGGAGAATTAGGTGCGGAATGCGGATACAAACTTGTTCCGATAGTTCCTTTTTCAGAAGTTTTTAATAACGTTTTAAAACAAAAAAAGTCAAAATAATTTTAGACAGAGGCAAAAGTTTAAAAAAAAGGAGTTTTAAAATTTTGTAGAGTCTTTTAGTCTAAAGTTTTTACAAATTCTCCGATTTTATAAGCTTCTATAGTGCCGACAACAATTTCAAATTCAGGCAAAATTTCTTCAATTTCTTCTTTCATGTGAGCTAAAAGTCCCGGAATTATTATTCGTTTTTTCTTTACGATATTTACCAAATTTGCATCTTTTACAGTTTTGGCAACCATTTGACCTGTAATTTTTTCCGCAGCCCAAGCTGTTAAAATGCTCATTCCTTCTGACGGTGTAACAATCAAATATGATGGTCTTGAAAGAGATTCTAATTCACTGGATACCGCAAAATATGTCAAGGCAAAATTTGTTGACAAGAAGATTAAAGAATTTTCGTCCTCTCTCGGATTATTAAATTCATAAACCTTTGATTCAACTTGAAGAGGTTTTTGTGGATCGGTGAAAATATTTTGCCTCAAAGTCATTAAGGTTGAAAATAAAGCTTCGTCAAAGTCTTCAAATATAAGCATATTTGCGTATTTACACATATAAAATGAAGCTCTTGCGTTTGTTTCCAATAAATCGTTATTATGCTTAAAATAAATATAAACAGGGTCTGAAAACTTTTCATCTTTTTCCAAAACTGCTTTTTTTCTTATTTCAGTAAGCTCATTAACTGTTGTTTTTATATCTGTTTCACAAACCTCTTTTAAAGCTTTTAAATCCTCTTCAACAAACCACGCAATTTCAGCATTCTCAAGCTTTTTCTTAACTTCCTCGTCAAAATCACTATTTAGAAAAACGGCATCAACTTTAAATATATCATTTATTCTGACAATTCTAAAATTTATAATTCTATTTAATTTAGATTCCCAATTTTTTTCATTTTTATCAAGAGTAACGACCATCGCTGTAGGATTTACAAAGGTTTTATCATGCCTGTATAAGACATTTTCACCGCCGATTTTAACTTTTTTTTCACCATGTCCGAAATTTAGTTCTTTTTGCGGTTTTTTTAAACTTTGAGAAAGTTTTTCTTTTAACTCTTCAGGGAAATGCGGACAAAGTTCAATTTCAGCTTGTCCTTTTGCAAGTTTTAAGGCATACGCCATACAAGTCGGGAAACCGCATTTTTTACAATTTCCTTCAGGTGATTTTTTAGCTGAGGGTAAATATTTAAAAATTTGTAATCCTGATAAATCCGCCATTCTTTCTCCTTTTGTTTAAAATTATTGTATCATGAAATGAAGCAAAAGCTTTATTTTATAAAGAATTTGCTCTGGCAAAATATTTTTGAGCCAGCATTTTATCAGTTTGTTCCAAGATTTTGGCAATTCCTAAACAACCGTCTTTACTTAGAGGATTTATTCTTACCGCATTTGCGTAATTTTGCATTGAGTTTTCCATTTCACCTTTTTGGTAATAAATATCGCCTTTAACGATAAGTGCAGTTACATTTTTAGGCTCTTTTTTTAAAACTTGATTTAAAATATTTAATGCAGTTGTATAATTAGCGGATTTTTTTGTATTTTTTAACATAACAGCTTTTTTGATTAAATCTTCACAAGTTTCTTCTTTGGCGATTTTTGTAGGTCTTAGTTGAGTTGTGTCTTTTGGCGGTGTAATCGTTTTTATTTCAGGATTTTTTATTGAAATAGTTTTTGTCGGAATATTCTCGTTATGCGTAATAATAGGTGAATATTTTTTTGCAAATTTAAGTGGAATTACAGGCTGTGATTTTAGTGAAATGTGAGTGATAGATGAATTTCTAAACGAAATGCTATATACAGACGGAGTCATAATACGTTCAACAACGCTTTGATTATGTTCCGGCATTAATTTTATAAGGTCCTTATTAGAAAGCATAAAAAGCGGTCTGTAGCGATTTAAGCAAAAGAAATTTGTATCCCAATATTTACTTAATTTAATTTTAGTTTCAGGTTTAATTTCCACCGAAATTGTATCAGATGTGTCAATAAAGTTTGTTTTAAAAACTCCACCTTGTAAATTAGCAGAGGCAGGAAGAGTTGCAAACGCAAGTTGTATTGCAAAAATCATTGTAAATAATTTTTTGCTCTTCATTTTCTCAACCCTTTCACATTTCCATACTAAAAATTTAGCTGACTATCCCAACAATATTGTAGCATTTTTTTTGAAAAAGGCACATTTTTAATTAAACTTAAAACTTTTAGTTTTTAGTGTTAAGGTGTTTTAGAATAAGCTTAGCACGGCGTACAAAGTTGTGATTTTCGTAGCATTCCAGTCTTCCGAGTTGGGCAATACGTTGTGAAATATTTAGGTTTTGCAAGTAAAATTCAATTTTATCAATTAAATCAGTCGTGTTTTTATAAGTTTCAAGTTGCTTTGAAACCTCAAAATATCTTTCTATATCAGCTCTTTCATCAGTTAGCAGAAAGCCTCCTGAGGCAAGAACTTCAAAAACTCTGTAATTTAGAGAAGATTTTCCTTGTTCGGTAATGTTTAAATTTATTTTTGATGAGTTACAGATATTTGCAAGCTCATTTTCTTTTTTTATAAAGCCTTTCCAACAATTTGAGTAAATATTAAAATCTTCATCATCAAGTAAATTTTTTGAACTTATTTCTTCTAAACTCTTTAAAAAGTGCTTTTCGTAGCAAAAAAGACTTATTTTATTTTTAAATACTTTTATCAGTTCACAAAGAATTTTTTGTCTTTTATCTGTCAATGGACGACCGACAAAAGATATTTCATAATTGTATTGGGAAAAATCTGCGGCATATCTTATCGGGCTGACAGCAAGTGCTAAAAAGTGATTTTTAAAATTCGGCTTTGACGGAAATTCGTGTAAAAAATTTCTATCCCAAATAAAGACATTGACAGTTGCATTAAGATTGCATAATTCTTCGTGAAGTTCGGAATTATCTCCAAGAGCGAATTTGCTCTTAGGTTCATCGGCAAAATAAAATGCAAAATCTTTGCATTCACTATTCAAAACCAAATTTTTACAATTTTCATCTGTTAAAAAAGAATAGTCATAACCTAAAATGCAGTCAGGCTTAAAATATTTTAGGTCGTCAGCTGAAACCTTATCAATTTCTTTTACTAAAACTCTTTGCTTTAGGGCTTCAAATCCTGAAGCAAGGCTTTTCATTATTAATCCGCCTGCAATACTTTTGGGCAATATTACCAAAATTTTCTTCATAAATAGATTTTATACTAATTTCTTCTAAAAAACAATATTTAGCCAAAAGATTAATAAAAAGAGTAATTTAATTTTTTACCTACTCTTGTAAAATGCGAGTACAAGTGTAAAAGAGGTAAATTATGCAAAAAAAATATGATGAATATCAAGATACAGTACCGTTTGCAACAAACGAATGTAGTGAAGGACTTTGCTCTGTAAATACGACTTTATCTTCTTTACAAGAGGTTATTACGGTATATTTAAAGAAATTAGCGTTCTACTTAAATAGGTTAAACAAATATGGAATCAGGAAAGATTCTGCAAAATATATTGTTATGTATGCCTTGTTTAATGTTATGACAAATGCAGATTACAGACAAAATGACTTTTGTCTTATTTTGAAAAAATTAAATGATACTATTTCTCAAGCAAAACATATTTACGAGGAAAAATGTATCGAAGAAGGAATTTCTCCTGAGAGATTAAAAACATATTTGAAAACAAATGAAAATATATCTATTCCAGATGCAATAAAAAAAGGAGAAAAATATTCGCTTAAAAAGTTACAAGCTTATACTAGTGAGCAAAAAGATTTTTTAGATATAATAATGATTTTGCTGAAAAGCATTACAATAAGATTAATTGAGACATATAGACTGGGTAAGGAATGTAGTGAATATTTTTACGGTGTAATTTCTTTATTAGATGCATTAAATTTTTTAAATTATAGTGAAAAAACGGCAAAATTAGCTATTCATAACGGAATTGAAACCTACTATGATATTACAAAATTATTGCATGCTACAAAACGAGAAATATATGGGGAAATAAAACCCACAGAAGTATCTTTATCAACTCGTCCCGGAAAAGCTATTTTGGTTTCAGGTTACGACTTCAAAAAATTAGAAGATATTTTAGAAGCGACAAAAAACAAAGACATAGATATTTATACACATGGTTCTGAAATGTTAATGAGCCATGCTTTTAAAAATTTCTCAAAATATCCAAATTTTAGAGGACATTACGGTTTTGGCATAGGAGCTTCTCTAATAGATTTTGCTACTTTTCCCGGAGCTATAATTATGACAAAAAGTACAATTCAAAAAATGGAAATTCTTTATAGAGGCAGGCTGTTTACGCTTGACCCTATTCCTCCAATGGGTGTGGTAGGATTAAAAGACGATGACCTTTCGTTGCTTATAAAATCTGCCCAAAGTGCAAAAGGATTTTCAAAAGGACAAATAAGACCTTCTATAAAAGTCGGGTATGATGAAAAAATCTTACGTGATAAAGTTAAAGAGGTTTGTGATAAAGTTAAATCAGGTAAAATTAAGCATATTTTTATTGTAGGTTTGATAAATTTTCCAAATTATGACAAGGAATATTTTAAAGAACTTATTGAAAATATTCCTGATGATTGTTTTGCGTTTTCACTATGTTATCCTGTTCAGGCAGGAAATATTTTTCACATAAAATCTTTTTATGACTATTCTTTAGCAGAAATGCTATTGGCATCTTTTGAAGCCAATTTACCTCTGGGTGAGATGCCGTTAACAGTTTTTGTTGCAAATTGTGATAGTTATACAATTTCAAATCTTTTGTACTTAAAGTATAAAAAAATAAAGAATATTTTTATGAGTAATTGCTCACCATATTTAATAAATCCGTCAATAATAAACAGATTTAGAACTACTTACGATATAAAAGAAATTACAACGCCAAATGAGGACTTGAAGATATCTTTAGGTAAAGATTTTAAGCCCCAAAAAGAATAATTTTAAACTTTTTAAGTATTAAAAATTCTATCTCCAGCATCTCCCATTCCGGGAATGATATATCCTTTTTCATTAAGTCCTTTATCAAGCGAAGCTGCAATAATTTTAACCTTAGGGAAATGTTCGCAAATGCTGTTTACCCCTTCAGGAGCGGCTATTATGCAAATTGCTGTGATATTTTCTTCAGGAATACCTTTACCTAAATATAGTTTAATGGCTTCTGATAAAGAATTTCCGGTTGCAAGCATCGGGTCTGTAATATAAACAAAAACTCTTTTAGGGTCATCAACTTCCATTTTGACTTTGTTGTAATACCAAATAGGTTTTAAAGTCTTTTCATCTCTGTACATTCCGATATGTCGGATTATTGCTTGAGGTAAAATATCTATGGCTTCGTCAGTAAAGATAAGTCCTGCTCTCAAAATTGGAGAAATAATGATATCAATATTGTTATCAATAGTTGGAACAGTACATTTTGCAACAGGTGTAGTTATTTCTTTTTCAACCAACGGAAGCGACTTTGACGCTTCGTAAAGTAAAACCCTTGTGATTTTTCTTGTTGCAAGCCTTACGCCTTGACTAGAGGTTTCTTTATCTCTCATTGTGCAAAGATTTTGCAAAATGACGGGATTATTCATAACTCTAAAATTTTCTCTATTTATGACCGTTTGTTCCATTAGAATTTACTCCTATTTTTTCAAGTTTTGCGTTCTTTTTATTAACATTATCTACAAATTTATTCAAATCATTTGTTCGTTGTTCTCCGTTATCAATCCACATATTTGTATAATTCATAAAGCTTTCAGGTGTCATTTGCTTGAATATTTCTTTACTCTTTCCTGCATTTTCTTTTTTAATTCCACCAATTTCAGATGAAAATTCTGAGATATCACTTGAAATGCTGATAACTTTATCGAACATATTTCCAAGCAATCCTAGTGCATCATGAATACGTTTTGGCGGTTCTGCGATTATCAATTTGTCGCTGTGTTGAGATTTTTTAGTCGGAGGATAAATTTCAAGCGATTTAGACCCTCCAAGTCCTGAAAATTCAACCGTAGCTCTTGATTCAGGAGGAAGTTTTACATTCGGTTTTGTTACAACAAATTTTACATATACGTCTTCACCAACGATATTAAGCTGACTTATATAACCCACATGTATTCCCATTAGCCTTACCGGTGAACCCACAATAAGCCCGTCAACATCTGGTAAAAATATTTGATAAGTCTCAAAATCTTTTCTCAATTTGTTTTTCGCAAACATAATTCCGCTTGCGATTCCAAAAAAGATTAAAACCCACAATATAAGCTCCATTATCCAAAATAAATGACGATTTTTACTCTTCATGATTCTAATTATACTACGATTTTCTCTATAGAGGAAATTTTTACAAAATATGTTATAAAATTTTGTATTTTTGTTAAAAGTTTCGCCACATGCCTATTTGTTTTTTCTTTACTTTGTGATAGATTTACTTCAAATCGTATTTCAAATATTGGTCAATATTTTAGTACAGGAGAAAACATGAAAAAAATTTTAACAGTATTAATTTCGTTATTTACTGCGATGAATTTAGGTGCAAATTCTTCATCTGCGGCAAAAAATAATTTTTCTGCAAACGAAGCACTTGCAAAGTTGAAAGCAGGAAATGCAAATTTCGTAAGTATGAAACTCGTTCACCCAAATACAAATATAATAAAACGAGAGAGTTTGATAAATGGTCAACACCCGTTTGCAGTTGTTGTCGGTTGTTCTGATTCAAGAGTTCCTGTTGAAATGATTTTTGACCAAGGTTTGGGTGATATTTTTGTTGTAAGAAATGCGGGAAATATTGTTGATAATAATGTTTTAGGTAGTGTTGAGTATGCGGTTAAGCATTTAAACGTGAAAATTGTTGTTGTTATGGGACACCAATTTTGCGGAGCTGTAGGTTCAGCTATGAGTACGGCTGTTGATAGCAGTGAATATATTGAAAATATTAAAAAAGAAATTAAACCGGCTATAGATAAATGTCAACTTGATGAAAAATTAACTTACGAAAATGCGATAAAAACTAATGCAAGAATAATGGCTTCAAAAATTTCTACGCTGGATTCTACATTTACAGATTATATGAAAAAAAATAATGTTCTTGTAATTCCTGCATATTACAATCTTGATACAGGAAAAGTTGATTTTTTGACGAATAATTAATATTTGGTTAATATCGGTAATTTAAAACTTTTTTGGGTTACAATATTATTAAATTGTGATTGAATAAATCAATGTTAATAATATAAAAGAAGGAATATAAATATGTGGGATTATTCTGAAGAAGTAATGGAACATTACAGAAACCCGAAAAATGTAGGAAAAATTGATAACGCAGATGCTATTGGTGAAGCCGGTTCTTTGGTTTGTGGTGATGCTCTTAAGTTATACCTAAAAATTAATGATGACGGAATTATTGAAGATGCAAAATTTCAAACTTTTGGTTGCGGTTCTGCCGTTGCAAGTTCAAGCATGCTTACGGAAATGATTATCGGTAAATCTCTTGACGAAGTCAAAAAAATTACCAATAAAGATATTGCAGATAAATTGGGCGGACTTCCTCCCGAAAAAATGCACTGCTCTGTTATGGGACATGAAGCTTTAGAAGATGCTTTGAAAAAATATTTTAACGAAGAAATTACTATTCCTGTTTATACAAAAATGGTTTGTACTTGTTTTAATGTTTCAGAAGATTTGATTAAAGAAGCTATTGAAACAAATAATTTAAAAACAGTAGAAGAAATTACAAATTATACAAAAGCAGGCGGAGCTTGCGGAAGATGCAAAGATAAAATTCAAGCAATTTTAAATAGTTATACGAGTGGAAAAGTTGAAGAAAAAGCTCCGGTAAAAAAAGAACTTACTGCAACTCAAAAAATTCTGAAAATAAATAGTATTATTGAAAATCAGATTTCTACCGAATTAAGAAAAGACGGTGGAGATATTGAGCTTATTGATATCGACGGAAACAAAGTTTATGTAAAACTTCAAGGAAGTTGTTCAGGGTGCAAAAATTCTACATTAACAATAAAGAATTTTGTAGAAACAACTTTAAAAGAACATGTTTGTGCTGATATTGAAGTTGTTGAAGTTAACAAATAAAAAATACTGCGTAAGTTAGACGTTTAGCCTGACCGTTTATACAAAATGCGATTATTCACCGCCAAAAGAGGTAATTATGGAAAAATTAATATATTTAGATAACAATGCAACAACAATGGTTGATGAAAAAGTTTTTGAAGCTATGCAACCATATTTTTGCGAACAATATGCAAATCCGTCAAGTATGTACACCTTTGGTGCAAATGCTGCAAAAGCAGTAAAAGAGTCAAGAGAAAAAATCCGTAAATTCTTTAACGCTAACAGTGTAAATGAAGTATTTTTTACAGGTTCAGGTTCTGAAGGTGCAAATACTGCAATAAGAGGTTATTTGCAGGCAAATAAAGGTAAAAAACATATTATAACAACAAAAGTTGAACACCCTTGCGTTTTAAATACGTTCAAAGAACTTGAAAAACAAGGATATAGAGCTGATTATATCGGTGTAAATTCAAATGGTGAACTTGACTTGGAAGAGTTGGAAGAAAAAATGGACGAAGATACGGCTCTTGTTGCTTGTATGTGGGCAAATAATGAGACCGGTGTAATCTTCCCGATTGATAAAGTTTCTCATATCGTAAAATCTATTAATCCTGATACAAAACTTTTTGTTGATGCAGTTCAAGCTGCAGGTAAAATTCCTATTGATGTTCAAAAGTACGGTATTGATATGTTAAGTATCGCAGGACATAAAATTCATGCTCCAAAAGGTATCGGAGCTTTGTATATAAAAGCCGGTACTTTATTTTCACCGTTGATAATAGGTGGTCATCAGGAGCGTGGAAAACGTGCAGGTACAGAAAATGTTCCATATAT
>JAGOIO010000010.1 GCA_017995595.1 bacterium
GACCTTTTATTTTTGAGCAATTATTACTTAACGAAACGACGGCAGAGCTAAGCGGTTGTTTGAGTGAAGCGAGTTCGCTTAGCTTTTTGTTGAGTTTAGAAATAATTAGCGATGAAATATCAGGTCGGTGGTTTTCCCTCCAGCTTTTTTCATAAAAAGGTGGATAAGAAAAGTTCGCCGATATAAAAAGAAAGAATGAACATATTATTAAATAATTAAAAAAATTTAAGTCAAAGGTTTTCCCAAAACGCTTTTGCCTCTCAAAAGCGTTGCAAAATTTATTTCACGTTTCTGAAAAAATCTTCGGCTATAAGTTGAGAAAATTTATTCTTTTCATTTACTGAAACTAAAACTCTATCTTTTCCAGACTTTGTCTTGACAGCAGAAATAACTCCAGTAACATTTCCGCCTGGAACATGCGTTGCAACAGCATTAAACCTTACATAAGGGGCAGGATTACCAAATGCAGTCATAGTTCCCCTTTTCGTTATTTTAAAATTATCTACACTTACAACTTTGTATTTAAAATGTTTTGTTAAATCAGTTAATTTCTTATCCACTTTTCCGTCTTTAAAATCTTTTGTTGTAAGTATCGGTTTTATACCTGAATCAAGAACAATAATCTTTTGTCCTGTTGATTTATGCTCAGCCAGTACACAGTTGTAACCAAAAGCATTTGTTGCCTTATCTAACTTAAACTCATCACTTACTTTTGAAAAATCTGCGACTTCTTTTGCACGTTTTTGCATTACGTCTTGAGGTGGATTAAACCAATTATTCCAAAGCCCTACAAAATAATCTTTACCGCCAATAGTTACAAACCCTATTATGGCAAGAACAATTATAGAAATTTTTATTATTTTTTTAAGACAACCCATATCTTGAATTTCTCCTGTTTTCTGTGTACTATAAAGTTGGGTGATAAATAGGGAGTTTTAGTTCCCATACGGAGATAAGTATATTATGGCAGTGGTTGAAATCAATCATATAAATAGTTTAGATGTCAATATTGATGAAGCTTCACCAATGGTTCAACAATATTTGAAGATAAAACGTGATAACCAAAATGTAATTTTGCTCTATCGTATGGGCGATTTTTATGAAACTTTTTTTGAAGATGCCGAGACAATATCACGAGAATTGGAAATAACACTTACCGGTCGTGATGCAGGACCTGTTTTGGGGAAAATTCCACTTGCCGGCGTTCCTGCAAAAGCTATTGAAACTTATTTAGAAAAACTTATTAAGAAAAATTTTAAAGTTGCAATTTGCGAACAACTTGAAGACCCAAAAGCCTGCAAAGGTCTTGTAAAACGTGGAATTGTAAGACTCGTTACTCCGGGAACTCTTACAGAAACTAATCTTTTAAATCAAAAAAGTAATAATTACCTTTGTGCTTTATTTAGTGATAAAAAAAGTGATTTATACGGATTTGCATATACGGATATTTCAACAGGTGAATTTAAAACCACTCAAGCTCCGCTAAATATGATTTTAGCTGAACTTGCCAGACTTCAACCATCAGAAATAGTTGCTCCGTCAGCTGTTCAAAAAATTCTTCCGTTTCAAATCGTTCCTGAGGAAAAAATTGATTTACCTGAAGAAATTACTAATATTTATACTTGTTCAAAAGTTCCAAGCTCCGTTTTTGAATCTGATTTTGCGTTGAATAATCTTAAAACCGTTTTTAAAACTAATTCCTTGGATTCATTCGGTTATGCTGATTATAAGTTGGGATTTCAAGCTTCCGGTGCATTGGTAGCCTATGTTTGGGAAAATATGAAAGACGGTTTTCCTGAATTTGACAGGATTGAACCGTACGAACTTTCAGGCTATGTCATTATGGATTCTGCAACAAGAAAAAATCTTGAACTGACAGAGACTTTACGTGAAAAAAATAAATTCGGTTCTCTACTTTGGGCAATTGATAAAACTCAAACTAATATGGGTGCAAGACTTTTAAAATCTTGGATTTGCCAACCACTTAAAGATATAAATGAAATTAAGAAAAGACAGGACGTTATAACTGCGGTTATTGATAATACTTCTGCAAGAAATGAGCTTTGTACTTTACTTTCAAGAGTTTATGATATTCAAAGACTTTCAACCAGACTAAGTAATATGACAGTAAACCCTCGTGATTTTTTGAGTTTAAAAGAAACTTTATTTCTTTTACCTAAAATAATTTCTGCGGTAGAAGAACTGAAAATTTCAGGATTTGAAAATATTTCAGCATATAGCTTGGAAATGGACGAGTTCGCACAAATTTTAGAAAGAACAATAAAAGATGATGCTCCGGCATTAACAAAAGACGGTGGCTTTATCAAAGAGGGCGTAAATGGAGAATTGGACTACTTTAATGAGCTTTTGAATGATAGAGAGACTTGGATTAAAAAGTTTGAAGCTCAAGAAAAAGAAAAAACAGGGTGTAAATTTCTAAAAGTCGGTTTTAATAAAGTTTTTGGTTTTTATATTGAAGTATCTAATTCAAATTTAAACCTTATTCCTGATAACTACGTAAGAAAACAAACGCTGACTTCTTGTGAAAGATTTATAACAGATGAATTAAAGAAACACGAAGACGATGTTTTTTCTGCACAGTTTAAAGCTTTAGCAATAGAAAATAAAATGTTTTCTGATTTAAAGAATTACGCCAAAGAATATGTTTTAAAAATCAGAGAAATAGCAGATTGTATCGCACAATTAGATGTTTTGTCAGCTCTTGCGACAGTAGCATTGGAGAATAATTACGTTAAACCTATTGTAAATGACGGAAGTGAATTTATTGTTAAAAATGGTCGCCACCCTGTATTAGAAAAGGTATTGCCATTGGGTACTTATGTTGCAAACGATATAGATTTAACTTGTGGCGAAGAAGCAATATTGAGCGAAAAGACTCAATTTATGATTTTGACAGGTCCTAATATGGCTGGAAAATCAACATATATGAGACAAAATGCACTTATTGTTTTACTTGCACAGATAGGTTCATACGTTCCTGCCGATTATGCAGAAATAGGAATTGTTGATAAGATTTTTACAAGAGTCGGTGCAAGTGATGATTTAACATTGGGACAGTCAACGTTTATGGTAGAAATGATTGAAACTGCTCATATTTTAAACTCAGCAACTGAGAAAAGTTTTATTTTGCTTGACGAAATAGGCAGAGGAACAAGCACTTATGATGGAGTTGCTATTGCGTGGGCAGTTGCGGAATTTATTGCTACGAAAATAAAATCTCGTTGTATTTTTGCAACGCATTATCATGAATTAAATGTTATGACGAAAACTTATCCACAAATTAAAAATTACAGGATAACAATCTCCGAAGAAAACGGAGAGATAGAATTTTTAAGGAAGATAGTCCAAGGCGGAGCAAGCAAGAGTTACGGAATTCAAGTTGCAAAAATGGCAGGACTTCCAAATGCAGTTGTAAATCGTTCTATGGATTTAATGAACAGAATGCAAAAAGATTTTGCAAATAATCTTTCAAGTGGGAAAAAGGCAAACAAGATAGAAATAGATGTTCCTCAATTAAACTTGTTTAACTAGATTTTGTTCAACGACATGTTTAATTAGCGATGAAATATCAGGTCGGAGGTTTTCCCTCCAGCTTTTTTCATAAAAAGGTGGATAAGAAAAGTTCGTTGATATAAAAATGAACATTTTATTTATTAAAAATTAGGTCAAAGGTTTTCCAAAACGCTTTTGCCAACAAAAAGTTAAAAAAATTTCAACGTTTTCCCGACCATTAATTAAGAAAACAACGACAAATGGGGTTTCAGGGGTACGCCCCTGACCGCCCCGCAGGGAAAAGAGTATTATTTCTTTCTTCGTTTATTCTTTCTTTTTTCGTCGATATAAAAAAGAAAGAATGAACTTTATATTTATTAGAAATAATTAGCGATGAAATATCAGGTCGGTGATTTTCCCTCCAGCTTTTGCCACCAAAAGGTGGATAATAATATTAGTAATAATTAAAAAAATTTAGATTTATGGTTTTCCAAAAAGCTTTTGACTCTCAAAAGCTAACATACTATTTTGCCTCATCTGGCAAAATAGTTCCTGAAAGTTTCCAAATATTTCCTTCTTTTTTTGCTCCAGTTATATTAATTTTATTCCCTGAATCAACCAACAATTCAGCTTCCGTATTAGAAAAGCCGTTACAAAATACTTTTTCTAAGTCTTCAATATACATATATTTAACGCCTTTACCCAAAGTTAAAGACCACTCTACGTTCCCACTCATCGCTCTGTATGGAGCTATTGATGTTGATATAAATGCAGGACAATGCAAGTCAGGGTGTTTTTCGTTTAAATATTTTAAAACTTCATCTTTTTTCGTATCATCTACCATTAACTTTGACAAATCTTCTCCAAGCATCTCCATTAAATAAAATGACATTGATGTCTCATTTCTGTTTAATTTTAGACCTTCTTGTGCTTCGGTTGACACTAAAAAGTTGTTTTTTAATGTCTTAATATCTTTTCCATACTGACTTTTTTGGGCAAATTCATTTACAAAAGCCTTTAAATCAGAAAGGTTTGACTTGATTTTACTCAAATCTTGCGGATTTAAAGCCTCTGTTTTAAAAACAGAGAGAGCTTGATATATATAGCTTTTGCCATCTTTTGTTCTGTTTACGTCGAATGTATTTCCTAAATTCATTCGGTTAAAAGTTCTGCCGAGTTTTTCAATATTGTCTTTTAAATCTTTTTGAGAAATATTTAAACCTTTTTTCTCGATTTTCTCAATAATTTTATCTGTAAAATAGTTAGTTCTTGCAATTCCGTTTATCTGGTCATAACCTGTATAACCCTTATATGAATCTATTGAATGCAAAAGCTCATTTGCATTTTTATTATCAAAAATTTTGACATAAGATTCAAGAACAGTATTCCATTCTTTATCTTTAAAATTTACAATATCCATATTTTCCAAAGTTTTACCATTCAAGTATGCAACTATTTTCTCCGGATTTTTTTCACAAAATTCACGATATTTACCACCTGCGGAATTTGCAATACGAGCAAACTGTTTACATTTTAAATTCTCCAGCGGTTTTTCCAGATTTTTAATATATATTTCACCTATCTCTTCGCCAAACTGATTGATTATTTCTTCTTTCTTTTTGTCAGAAATCTTATTTAAACCGGTCGTATAATTTTTTAGAATTTTACCCGCTTCATAAAAAGACATTTTTGTCTTATCACTTGTTAACTCTTTTATCCTGTTATTATATAAATTCAATAATTCTTCTTTGTCTTTGGAATTATCCATATCAATAATTACACGCTCTATATCATTTAATTTTCTATAATCTTCCGCCTCTTGCACAACGACTTTTAGAGTTTTATTCTGAACTTGTTTTGCAAAATCCAAAAGTGATAAATTACTTTTTTCCGTAGTTTTTGCAATATCTATTGACTTTTGAAGAAAATCCATTCTATCCTGCATTATTTCTTCGTACTGTTTCATTTTATTAGTTTTAAAATCACCTATTACACTTTTACAAATAGAAGATTTTGATACATTTTCAAGATTTTTCAAAGATTTTACAAAATCATCTTTTGTCATTACAGAATAAACCTTTGCATTTTGAGGATTTTTCTTGAAATCTAAAAATGAAGTCATTTCAGTTGGGATTCGACTCAATAAATTTGAAGCTGAGTTTTGTGAAGCATTTTCTAACGTATTCGCTAATTTTAATCTATATACAATACCTTTATTATTAATCTTACAAGAATCAAGAATATTTTGATTTGCAACAACAACATCAGCACTAAAATCTTTGCTTATTTTACTATATACAGACTTATCATCAGGAATTTTTTTTGTATTCTCAATAAAGATACACTCATAACTTTTTGGTTCAAGCCCCATTGAAAAATCAGGCAAAACGTTTTGCGATAAAACTCCTAAATTTGAATAAATGTTATTTACCATAAGCTTCTTTGGTGTATTAATTGCATCTGTAGAAATCAAATATCTATGTTCACCACGCATACTTAACTCATAATTTTTAGGGCAAACGATATTTGCAGATATATCTGCAATCTCCTTATTTTTTGAAAAGAAATTACCTAATAATTTATAAACGCTTTTTCTATTGCAAAAAGCAAGTCCTGCAACTATCGCAGAAGTAACAAACTTTAAGGCTTTAGAATTTTTCAAACTTTCAAAAGTCTTTTTTAAATTCCCATTATCAAGTTTGCTATTTGCACTAAAACTGACTTCATTATGTGTCAGCTTTGAATTTGAAACTATGCTTGTAAAGCTTGGTTTCGTTTTTGTAACTGTTGTCGGATAATTTTTATAAATATTTACTGTATTAATTCTCATATAATTCCATTTATTGCTATTTATTTTTGCATATAAAAATAAAATTCAGCAAAAAAAAAATTGCTATCTTTTACCATGTAATTTACAAATTTGTTATATTTTTGAAACATGATTTATTGACAGAGTTTAAAAATAACTTATAATGGGAATAGTTGAAAATGGAGTAACTTAAAGGAGTAATATTTTGAAGAAATTTAGAGCGATATCGGTTGTAGAGTTTTCTCTACTTGTTGCATTTGTGGCAATAATTTCATTAGCCGGCTGGCAAATGTTTGCAAAGACTACAACAGGACTTTCCGGTTTAACAACGGTTAAGACTAATCTTTCAACTTTAAGTACAAAAGACTTGAAAGCGAAGTTAGATTCATTGTTGGCAGAATTGAACGCACTCTCTTCATCAAAAAGCAATAAAGCCGAATACAATGCAAAGAGAACAGAAACAACAGGTGTTATAGGCTTGTTACTTGCAAGATATAAAGCTTCTGGCTCTTCTGAATTAGCAAATCAAATAGTTTCTGCAATAGAAACTCTTTCATCATCTGACAGTGCATTATATGGAAATAGCTCACTTAGCTTGTCAGAAAACGAAGCTAAAAGTTGCATGAATTCTCCATCTAGTTGCACAACACTTATGAATGTTACAGATTTCTCCACTTCTTCATACTTTAACAAACCGTCAAAGGATTATAAATCTAGTACATTAAATGTAAAATTTAATTATGACCTCTCTTACATAGACGATAATGGAGAAACTCAAAGTAAAGAAATTACTCAACTTGTCGTTCTCCAAGATGAAGGATTAAAATATACCAAAAAATGTATGTTAAACGCTAATCCAAATGCAGATACCTCAAAACAGGCAGTCTCAAATACTCTTTTAGCAAGCAATAATTATACAAAAGAAGCTATGACAGGGAGTGCCGCAAATACGGAAATCAAAATTCTTGACGGTTACAAAAGTAAAAATGCAGATAACCAAAATGGTCTTTTTAGTAAAAGTAAAGGAAATTATCTTGACTTTGAATCAGCTGCAACCAATTCAAATGGTTTAATTGCTACTTCTGATATAAATACTGATTTAAAATCATTGAAAGGTAATTCTTTAGACGTTAATAATTAAAATTTTCAAATAAAAAGAGCCAAAGGCAAATGCCTTTGGCTCTTTTTTATTAATAAAATTATTCATTTGGATTTGGATTTTGGTCTTCTGAACCCAATAGCATATTTCTACTACCATCTAGTGTTGCAGCAAGGGAAACCACACCTACTACTGCCGCCACCGGAGCACTTGCTATTGCACCTACAACAACTCCTGTCCATGCTAAACTACCAACCGCAAATTCTGCAAAACCGCCTGCAAGTCGCCAAAAACCAGTAAATGCTACATTACTCTTTTTTGAATTACAAAAACTGTCTTTTTGTAATGAATTATCCTTAATATCATCTTGTTTTAATTGAGTTACTCCTTTTTTTGCCACATTAAAAGAACTCATGTTTTGATGAGATGAAATCGCATTAACTTGCATAATATAAACCCCCTATTTTTTAAACGCTACAATTGTAACATGTATCTTAAAATTTTTCAAGTCCCCATTTTTTTATATAAGAAACTATTAATTAAATCCTATAAAACCGAGCCTTTTTATTTGTGAAATTTTGTAAATTTTTGTATTTTTGTAGCAATTATTATTTTTAGGACTTTTACATGACGTGTAAAGTGTTTACTAATAATTATATGGTGAAATAATGGTTAAAAATATCAGTTTTTATGGAAATACTCCATCTGCATTTTCAACTTTTGAGAACAAGACAAAAGATACACAGGCAAAAACAACGACAACACCGCAGACGACAGAAACAACGAATTTGCCGACAAACAGTTCTGAACTGACAAATAGTGTTTCACCTCAAATTTCAAAAAATTATTTTATAATGCAAGCTCCACCACAAAAAGAAAAGAAAGAAAGCTACAATAAAATCCAACTCGCTTCTCTTTTAGTTGGAACTTTGGCTTCTGCCGCATTTTTCATATATTTGTCAAAAGGTCTGTTTTCATATAAAAACAATAAACTACTTTTAAAAGATATACAAAATTCAGACATGCCTGACAACGTAAAAAACAAGTTATTAGAAGAATACAAGAAAATGAGCAGCTCATTTATGGACGTTGACGGTTCTCAAAAATATATAAACAACATGCTTAAATTAAATTGGTCAAAACCTGAAAGAAAAATTATTGATATAGAAAAAGCACAAAAAATACTTGATAAAGACCATATCGGATTAAAACAAGTAAAAGACGAAGTAATGTCATTCTTAAAAGTTCAAAATTATAACCTAAAACACAATTTGAATAATGACGGACCATTGGTATTATGTCTTGACGGACCTCCGGGCGTTGGTAAAACTTCTATTGCAGAATCTATTGCAAAATCTATGGATTTACCGTTTGAAAGAATAAGTTTGGCAGGTATCAGCCACAAGTCATTTATCAAAGGTGAAGAAAGACTGTATAAAGGTGCTGAACCGGGACAAATTATAAAAGCAGTACAAGATTCAGGAGTATCAAACCCTGTAATCTTACTAGATGAAATTGATAAAATGGGAAGCAGTCATGAAAACGGAGACCCTGCATTTGCACTTCTTGATGCATTAGAGCCAAAACAATGCAAAAAATTTACAGATGAAAACTTGGGAGTACCTTATGACTTGTCCAATGTAACTTTTGTTATTACATCAAACGATTTAAGAAACATTCCTGATGTATTGAAAGACAGACTTTCAGTAATTCACATTCCTGCATACTCCAATGCTGAAAAAACAGATATTTGTAAGTTTAATATTAAAAATATGATGGAAAAAAATCAAATTACAAATTCTCAAGTAAAATTTGCAAACGACGGCATTGACGAAATCGTAAACAGAGCAAATGACGAAGGTGCAAGAAAAACTATTGAAAATTTAAAAAGCGTATTTATAAACATTAAACAAACTCTCGAAACAAAAGGTAATCAGTCAATCACAGTAGATAAAGACTTTGTAGCAGATTCATTAAAAAATAAAAAAGAAGACCCGCTTACAGATGTGGCAAAATCACAATCGCCAATGGAAAGTCTCGTAGAAATGCTAAAAGATTTAAAAGATAAAATTCAATAAAAAAAAGTTGGGCAAATGTCCAACTTTTTTATGCTTTTTTATTTTTAAAATTACTTTATAATTTTTGAGCGTTTTGTTTTTCTCCTTTTTTCTTTGTAATAAAAATGTTCAATAGTGGAAGCAAAACTCCAAGTGCTATTGTAGAATATGCAAGCCCTGAAGTTTCTGCTAAATTAAGCTTCCAAATATTCTTCTTTGTAAAATCTGCTCCTTTTGAATTTATTTCGGCATGCGTTTTTAACGAAATATCATTTAGCCAATGCTTTACACCCTCACCTTTTTTATTAATGTTAAAAAGATTTTTTTGTCCCTTATCTAACAAATTAGCAACGCCTTTAGCAACAAAACCGCCAAATACAAGCCAATTTAAAAATCCCAAATAATCTCTCGTTGCTGATTCCCTTAATTCGGTTTTATCTTTTGCAGCCATAAATCTTCCGACTAATGTCGCTGTATATACAGTTTTAATGGCATTTCCACTCGTTATTGCACTCGTAAATTCTAACTTTTTTATAAAATCTTTAGGATTTTTTATTTTCATTACTAATGCTGCTAGACCAATAATTCCACCACTTGCCAAAAGCTTTAATCCGAAAATATTTGATTTAGAATTATTTTTTTTATCACTTGTTTTATCACTTGATGCCTTTCCTTTTTTATAATCTAAATCTCCGACAAATGCATCAGTACCGGTTCTTTTCTTTGTAATTCGTCTGTTTATATACTGATTTGTCAATCCCAATGTAGATGCTACAGATAACGCTCCCAAAGTTTTTACCTTATTCATTTTCCTTAACTTTTCAATTGAAGAATCTATGTTAACACCACTTGTAAATACATTTTTACCCATGTCATAAGTATCTCTAAGCAAATTGTGTAACGTCGTTGATAACTTTTTATCACCTATTTCTACATTTACAGAATCACTTATATTAAGTGCATTTCCTATTCTATGCTCAAGAATTTCTAGAACTTGTTTTGCATCTTTTTCGGTTGTATCTTTTTCAAGAATTGTGCCAAGTGTATTTGATATAGATTTCTCATCTTTTAAACTGTCCTCAATATTATTAAATTTCGGATTTTCCCAAGACAAATTTTTCCATTTTTTATCATCATACCAATTAACTTTATTCCAACGTATATCCCTATATCGCTTTGTGTCTTTTCCATCAATTCCTGAAACATTTTCTAAAACTTTTCCAATATATTCATTCTTATTGTTACTCTTATTCCAAGCCTCTTTCAATATTTCTAAGCTATCATTGGACACCCAAGAATTTGGATTAATTTTAATATCAGAATTAACAACTTTGTTATATATATGAGAAATGCCCTTTGCTAAAAAACCTGAAGAAAGGCAAACTATAAATGTTCCGGTTAATTCTCTGAAAAATGTCTCTGCTCCTGCATATTTATTTCTTTTTTTCGTATCTACATACGTTCTTGGTGCTACCATTGAAAAAACATCTACTAATGCCGCATTCACCATAGGATTTGTTTCTATTGTTACCAATGTATTTGTTAACGCTGTATCTAACGGTCCTCTAAAAGAACTCTTACTATTCATTTTTTGATTTGTACTTTGTATTTTCATTATATATTTTCCTTTAATTCTTCATACTAAAATGCCCGAAACTCCTTCCTCAGGAATTTCGGGCCTTTGTAAAATCTTTCGCTATAAAATCAACAACACAAATTACCGTAAAATCCCTTTGGAACTTTACAGCAACAACACATATTATTTTTTACTGAATATGACTTTGGCATTCTACTATTTTGCCCTTTCTGAAATTATTTTCGGCATACCGAACTTTTTATTTATTGTTATAAAATAAATAAAAAAATTTGTCAAGGGTGTAAAATTTTATGTGATATAATTCTTCTATGAAAAATAAGAAAGAATTAACTGCAAATTTTGAAAAATATCTTTGTGCCATTTATAACTTGGAAAAAGCAAATAAATACGCTCGAGTAAAAGATATAGCACAAGTTTTAAATATTGGAGTATCTTCTGTTTCAGAATCAGTAAAGGCACTTTCTAAAAAAGAATGTCTGGAATACGAGCCATACGGACACATAAATCTTACCCAAAAAGGAATAAAAATAGTTAAAGAAAAACTAAAAAGAAGTGAAATAATTTCAAATTTTTTAAAAAATGTTTTGCTTGTTAAAGAAGATTTAATCAAAGAAAATGCACAAAGACTCGAATATGGAATGGACGAAGAAGTTTTAGAAAGATTTATCAGGTTTATAACCTTCATGCAAAAGTGTTCTTGCAAAGAACCAAAATGGATAAAAAGTTTTAAGGATTTTGCACAAAACGGAGGATTCTCAAAAAAATGTAATGATTGCATTAAAAATTGCAATCAAAATTCTTGTAAAATTGACAATTCTAGTTGTTGTGGAACTAAAATATCAACTAAATAAAATTTCATTTTTTAATTTATTCAATAGTAAGTATTTTACTAAAACCTGTCATGTCAAAAACTTGTCTAACTGTTGTATTCGGATTCAAAATCTTCATTATTTTCTTCTCTGCTGACATGTGTTTTTGAAAGTCTAACAAAATTCTAAGTCCGTAACTTGAAATATATTCAACCTTTGTAAAATCAAAAATAAGCTCTCTGATATCATCAAACTCATAACTGAGTTCCGCTAATTCTCCACCTGTTTCTGTATCAATTCTGCCCGCAACTGCAACCGTTAAACACCTGTCTTGTTTTACCTTTGTAAATTCCATTAGCAACATTCTCCATTTCTTAATTTTATACTAATTATTATATCATAATTTTTATTTATTATTTATTTTTTAATAATTTTATAATATAATATAAAGTAATGTTTAAGACGGTTAAATCAAAAATTATTGCAATAACTATTGGTCTATTTGCTATTTTTAGCATTGTAATTTTTGGCATAGAAATTTTAAGTTATTACAACTTTAAAATGCTGAAAAAAGAAACTTGCGATAACCAAGTCGAACGTTTCGCTTCTGACTTAAATTCTTCTGTACGCCAATTACAAGAAAATGCCTTATCTTTAGGGCTTTCGGGTGCTTCTTTCTTTTACTACAATAAACACGATAAAAGATTTATAGATTTCATTGTAAGAGATAATTTTAGAAATAACAATAAGCTATCAATAGGCGGAGGAATTTGGTTTGAGCCGTATGTAATAAATTCCAAACAAAAGCATTATTCATCTTACGCTTTTTCAAAGGGTAAAAATATTTTAATTGACAGGTCTTATGAAACAGCTAAGTACGATTACCAAAATCAAGAATGGTATAAATTAGTCAAAAACTCTTATAATTTGAATTCCAAAACTGCATTAATTTGGACTGCTCCGTATAGAGATAATACAGCCACAAAAGAATTGATGATAACTGTCGGAACAGCAATTTATGATTGGAACGGAAAATTTGTCGGAATGTCAACAGTTGACTGGTCTTTAGAATCTATTGTTAAAAAATTAGACAAACTCAGACCAACTAAACATAGCCTGGTACTCTTTGCAGATAAAACAAATGATTATATTGTCGCAATGTGCGATAATAATCCTGAAACTGACATTATGACAGGAAAATCTCTAAAATTGTTGCCTTGGTACAACGATAAACGAGCTAATGAGCAAGAATTCAAATACAATAACAAAAAATATATCTATTTTACAAAAACTCTTGATAATAAAATGGTTCTTGTTGTTGCCGTACCAAACAACGAACTCTTTGTTGTTCAAAAAATGCGTTTACTTGCAGGCTTTATTTTGAGAATTATTTCTTGCATAGTTTTAGCTTATATTACATATATTGTCCTTACCAAAAATATCAACAAGCCTATTAATATTCTAACAGCTTCCGCTGAAGAAATAGGTGCAGGAAATTTAGATAAAAAAATTGATATAGATAAACCGTTAGAATTTGCAAAATTAGCTCAAACTTTTAATAAAATGACAACAGATATAAAAGATTATCTCGAAAATATACATAAAATGACATTTGAACGAGAAAAAATAGATTCAGAACTGAATATTGCAAGAGAAATTCAAGAATCTGTTTTGCCAAAGAATTTTCCACCATATCCCGAGCGTACAGATTTTGATATTTTTGCTTCCATGACCCCTGCAAAAGAAGTTGGCGGAGATTTTTACGACTTCTATTTTATTGGTGAAGATACTTTCGTTATTACAATAGCTGATGTGTCAGGACACGGTGTTCCTGCGGCTATGTTTATGATGACAGCAAAAACACTACTTAAAAACTTAGCTCATAGAAAAATGACAATTGATGAAATCTTCAATTATGCAAATGAAAAACTATGTGAAAATAACGACCAAGGCTTTTTTATGACAGCATTTTTTGCAATAATCAATTTGAAAACAGGAAATATTCAATATGTAAATGCAGGTCATAATCCACCACTAATATTTCAAAATAACAAGTTTGAATTTATGCAGATGGATTCAAACATAGCTCTTGGAGTTTGGGAAGATGCAACATATAAATATGGTGAATTAAAATTAAATCCGTCAGAGTCAATTTTGCTTTACACTGACGGCGTAACCGAAGCAAATGATGAAAGTAAAAATCTCTTCGGAGAAACAAGATTAATTGAAACTTTAAATAAAAAAGAATTACTAAAATCAAAAGACGTAATTAATCAGGTTTCCAAATCAATAGCTGAATACACAAAAGAATGCGAGCAAGCTGATGATATAACAATGCTTGCATTCAAATATACGGGAGTAAATAATATGTTGGAAAAAGTGGCTGTGCCTGCACAAATTTCGGAATTAAAGCCGTTCATAAATTGGTTAGAAAATATGTGCATGAAATGTGGAATGGACGAAGAGAAAAAATCAAAACTCCTTATCTGTGCCGAAGAAATATTTGTAAATATTGCATATTATGCCTATCCCGATCATTTAAAAGATAAAATTCAAGATACAACAATTATGTTTAAATATGTTGAATCAACAAGAGAAGTATCAATAATATTCACAGATTCAGGACTTAAATATAATCCTCTGACTCAATCCAAAACCCCTGATATAAACTCTTCACTCGAAGAACGAACTCCGGGTGGACTTGGAATATTAATGGTAAAAAATATGATGACATCAGTAGATTATTGCTACAAACGTAAGCAAAATATACTTACATTAACATTGGATATATAATTTACCTATAAATTTTACAAGCGAACTCAAAAGAACTGTCTTAAACTCAAAAGAACGATTTTTCTTTTATTTTAGCAAAACTGCTAATACAATTTGCCCAAATATACGTATTTATTTAATAAAGTGTTAAATCTACACCAAAAGTTGCAAAAAAGTTATATTTTAGAAGAACGTCTTTTGAGGAACTAAATAAAAAGCTTAAATAAAGGCAAAAAAGAAGCCTGAAACTTATGTTTCAGGCACTTAGTAGTCGTTACAAATTTAGTGTTTATAATCATTATGCGTAAGTGCATAAAGCTGTCTCTATTTCGGGGTTTGTATTTTGATTTGGACCAAAGAAGGTCTTGAAAGCCTTATATATTTTGTAAGCTAAGGCTTTGATGGGGTTTGATTGAACTGCATCAGCATTTCTGGTAAATTGAGCATCTTTTTCGAAATTGATTAAAGAATTTTTACCTTCTAATGTCAAAACAGCGGTATTATCTGTGTTTGTTTCATCACCTTTGAATGAAACTTTATTATTTCTATATGAATTATTAATACTATTAATTGAATTTACTCTCATTTGTTACCTCCTTGAGGATTGAGCCCTCAATAAGTGTTTTTTGTACACTTCATTTAACACTTTTATTATGTACCATAAAGTTTTATTTGTCAACCCCTATTTATTAAAAAAATATAAAAATCGGAAAAGGTTGTTAATAGGGGGTTTGGGGATAAAGTGCCAAAAGTACACTTATTATTGAATCATGAGCAAATTACATTTTAAAATAAATAGCCCAAGTGTCTAATGTTAAGTATTGTTAACATATTAAACACTTGTCTAATTGTTTTCCTGCCTCAATTTTCGTTTAATATAAGTAATCTTTTTCATACTTCCAGCTATTCTTAATTCCAACGGGGCAAAAAATTGCCCCTTTTTTTTGTGAAAAGGAGCAAATTTTAAAATATTTAATTATTATGCTTGCTTAAAAGCTTCTGCAATAGATTTGTTATAATCAGGTCTTAAAATCCCTTTTTCAGTAATTATACCGGCGATAAGCTCATGCGGAGTTACATCAAAACC
>JAGOIO010000122.1 GCA_017995595.1 bacterium
TTTTAATAACTCTTGGAATTATCGGTATTGTAGCAGCATTAACAATACCGACATTGATGAATAAAAGCCAAAAACAGCAAACGGTAACAGCCTTAAAAAAATCATATTCAACATTTTCACAAGTAATCGAACGTTCAAGTGTTGATAATGGAGACATGGAGTCTTGGGACTTTTCTCTTAATACAGCAGATTTTTTAGATAAATATATTGTTCCTTACCTTTCTATATCCAAGAATTGTATAGGTAAAACAAATGATTGTTGGGTAACAGATACGTGGCTAAACGGAGACGGAGCTTACTCTCCTGCATCTGGAGAATCATTTATTACATCAGACGGTACCGGCTACTTATTTTACAAAGGTACATATTCTGGTGGAAAAGGTTTCTTTGACCTTGTTATTGACCTAAATGGATTTAAAAAACCAAACATGTCAGGAAAAGACGTATTTAATGCTCGATTGATACCGGAATATAATGGAAGAAGTGCAACTAATATAGTATTCGTAGGAACAGGCGATAGCAGAAGCAATTTGACTTCTACATCAAACTATGGTTGCAATAAAAAAGCCTCAACTGCTCCAGGGCATGTTTGTGGGGCATTAATTCAACTTGATGGCTGGCAAATAAAAGATGACTACCCTTGGTAACCTTAGATTAAGTATTTGATGTTTTAAATTTTAACTTTTTATTAATATTTGACTACCAAAAATAAATTTATCCATGGTACAATTAAGTAAAATGATTATTTAATTTTATCAGAGGGGATATTGTATAAAATGTCAAAAAATTGGTTATTGAAATTATTCGGAGACCCGAACGAAAAAAAAGTTAAGTCAATGATGGGAATTGTTGACCATATAAATGCGTTAGAACCTGAATTTGAAAAATTATCAGATGATGAGTTACGTGCAAAAACCGCAGAATTTAAGCAAATATTAGCAAACAGAAAAACGTCAGAAGATGCTAAACAAGATAAGATTTTAGAGAAAGAAGCCTTAGATGAAATTTTACCTGAAGCTTTTGCTACAGTTAGAGAAGCAGGTAAAAGAGTTTTAAATATGAGACATTTTGATGTGCAACTCATTGGAGGTTATTTTCTACACAATGCTCATATCGCAGAAATGAGAACAGGTGAAGGTAAAACTTTAGTAGCAACACTTCCTGCATACCTTAATGCTCTTACAGGTAAAGGGGTTCACGTCATAACTGTAAACGATTATTTGGCAAAACGTGATAGCGACTGGATGGGTAAAATCTACAGATTTTTAGGACTATCAGTTGGAGTTATTCTTTCCAATAACCGTGGTGCCGATGAATTTGAAAACAAGAAAAAAGCTTATGCTTGCGATATTACATACGGAACTAACAATGAATTTGGGTTTGACTACTTGCGTGATAATATGGCAGGTAGTGCTGAAATGTTGGTTCAAAGACCATTTAATTATGCAATCATTGATGAAGTTGACAGTATTTTAATTGATGAAGCCAGAACTCCGCTTATCATAAGCGGTCGCTTGGAAAAATCTGCAGAAACATATATAACAATGTCAAAAGTAGCACCTCAACTTAAAAAAGATACAGATTACGAAGTTGACGAAAAAAATAAAAATGTAATTTTGACAGAAGTCGGTATTGATAAAGCTCAAGAATTAATAGGCATTGAAGATTTATTTGATATTTCAACACAATACGCTCACCACCTTTTACAAGCACTAAAAGCTAAAGAACTTTTTGTTAAAGATACTGATTACGTTGTTAAAAACGGTGAAGTCGTTATTGTTGATGAATTTACAGGACGTTTAATGGACGGCAGACGTTGGTCTGACGGGCTTCACCAAGCCATTGAAGCTAAAGAAGGAGTTAAAATTCAAGATGAAACTCAAACTTTAGCAAGCATAACCTTCCAAAACTTATTCAGACTTTATCCTAAACTATCAGGTATGACAGGTACAGCGATGACTGAAGAAGCGGAATTTGGAAAAATTTATAATTTGGAAGTTACAACAATTCCAACAAACCAACCTGATGTTAGAATTGATTATCAAGACGTAATTTATAAAACAGAAAAACAAAAATATTTAGCTGTTGTTGAAGATATTATAGAAATGAATAAAATCGGCAGACCTGTTCTTGTCGGAACTATCAGTATTGATAAATCAGAATATCTATCAGATTTATTGAAAAAACGTGGAATAAATCATAATGTATTAAATGCAAAACACCACGAAAAAGAAGCGTACATAATCGCACAAGCAGGTAGATTTGGAGCTGTAACAATCGCTACAAACATGGCTGGTCGTGGAACTGATATTCTACTTGGTGGTAATGCAGAATATTTGGCAAAAGAAAAATTAGAGCAACAAAAAATCACTTCGGACATGCCTGAGTATGAAACGAAAAAAACTCAAATTTTTGAAGAATGTAAAGAATTAACGGATAAAGAACATAAAAAAGTTATTGAAGCCGGAGGCTTGCACGTTATAGGAACTGAAAGACACGAATCTCGCCGTATTGATAACCAGTTGAGAGGTCGTTCTGCAAGACAGGGAGACCCGGGTTCAACAAGATTTTTCCTTTCTTTAGAAGATAATCTGATGAGAATCTTCGGCGGAGATAAGATTTCAGGCTTAATGAGTGCTTTAAATGCTGATGAAACAATGGCTATTACAAATCCAATTATTTCAAAACAGATTCAAGGAGCTCAAAGAAAAGTTGAAACCTACCATTTTGATATAAGAAAAAATGTATTAGAATACGATGACGTTATGAATATTCAAAGAGAAAAATTCTATGCACAAAGACGACAAGTTTTGAAAGGTGAAAATTTAAGAGAAAATATCATGTATATGATAGAACAAGAGCTTGACAGACTTTTAAACAGCTTTATTTCTCCTGAAATGACTCCTGAAGAATACATACAAGAAGATTTAGAAACTCTTATAAAAGAACTTCATTCAACAATACCTCAACTTGCAACTGTTCAAATTACAGATATTCAAGGTCTTAGATTTGATGCAATTTATGACAAGTTGAAAGATAAAGCTGAACAAGTTTATAATGAGCATGAGCAAGAAGTAGTAAACTTCTACAATGATGTTATTTCTAAATATGATGAAACACCTGTGGTACAACAAGCTTATGCAAATGATAACGTAATGCGAAATATAGAAAAAGATATTTTACTAAGAGTTATTGACAGTAAATGGATTGACCACTTACATAATATTGATATGCTTAGAGATGGTATCGGACTTAGAGCTTACGGACAGAAAGATCCGTTAATAGAATATAAAAAAGAAGCTTACGATTTATTTAATAAGATGATGTTTGAAATTCAAGGTGAAACAGTAAAACATATCTTCAGAACAAAATTTGGAGTTCAGGTAGTAAATATGGAAAATGAACCAATCCAAACAGATTTGGCAAAAGCTGCGGAAGAATTTCATGCTCCTGACGAAGATGAAGAAGATGAAAAGTCTGAACCGATAAGAAATGATAAAAAAATCGGAAGAAATGACCCTTGCCCTTGTGGAAGCGGTAAAAAATACAAAAATTGTTGTGGTTCACAAATAGCAAAATAGCGTACAATCAGAAAAAGGAAATATAAAATAAAATGTTAAGAACAGGAATAGTAGGATTACCAAACGTAGGAAAGTCAACATTGTTTAATGCCTTGACATCTGCAAAAAATGCACAAAGTGCAAATTATCCGTTTTGCACAATAGAACCTAATGTCGGAGTTGTTAATGTACCTGACGAAAGATTAGAAAAATTAAAAGTTTTAGTAAAAACCGATGTTGTTATTCCAACGACAATAGAATTTGTTGATATTGCTGGACTTGTAAAAGGTGCAAGTAAAGGTGAAGGTTTAGGAAACCAATTCTTGCATAATATTAGAGAAGTCGATGCAATTATCCAAGTTGTAAGATGTTTTGATGATGCAAATACTATTCACGTTTCTGGTAAAGTTGACCCGATAGATGATATTGAAATTATTAATACAGAACTTGCACTTGCCGACCTTGCATCTATTGAAAAAAGAACTGCCAAGATTTCTAAATTAGCAAAATCAGGAGATAAAGATGCTGTTTTAGAAGCAGGCATTTTAGAAAAATTAACGAATTTACTTTCTGACGGGACATTTATAAAAGTTGAGGATAATTTTAATGAAGATGAAATTCCTGTAGTAAAGAGTCTTCAATTAATGTCAACAAAACCTGTAATTTATTGTGCAAATGTTTCAGAGTTTGATTTGAAAGACGGAAATGATTATACGAAAAAAGTTGATGAATATGCACAAAAACACGGAGCAAAAACAGTAATCATTTCAGCAAAAATAGAAGAAGAATTGGCAGAACTTTCACAAGATGAAGCCAAAGAATATTTACAAGAGCTTGGGGTTGAAGATTCAGGTATTGATAAAATGATAAAAGCTGTTTATCAATTACTTAACCTTAGAACTTTTATTACAGCAGGAGAAAAAGAAGTTCGAGCTTGGACAATTCCTGCAGGAGCAAAAGCTCCTCAAGCAGCAGGAGTTATTCATACAGATTTTGAAAAAGGGTTTATCAAAGCTGAAATCACAGCATATAAAGATTTTATTGAATGTGGTTCTTATACTGCATGCAGGGATAAAGGTGTAACAAGAATGGAAGGTAAAGACTACGTTGTAGAAGACGGAGACCTTGTTCACTTTAGATTTGCTGTCTAAAAATTTAATCTTTTGTAAAATAAACGCAAATTTCACCTTGTTCATGTTTTTATACAAGTACAAGGTAGTGTGTCTATGAGTTTAAATTTAAACAATACAATACAACAAAATTCACCTGTTTATAGTGG
>JAGOIO010000123.1 GCA_017995595.1 bacterium
ATCTTCTGACTTGACTCCATACGATTCTTGCAGAGAAATTCAAGCAAAAATTCAAGACCAGCGTGCCAAAATTAATAAAATTAAGATGAAGTTAGAAGCTCATTCTGAAACTCCTGTTACATAAAACAGGCAGAAGTTAAATGATGAGATGTCTGATGCTTTAAGAGAATTGGATATTCTTCGTCAAAATTTAGTAAAAACTATTTCTCCAGATTTGATGTATTCTAAAATCCGTCAAGAAAAGTTATCTGTTCATTTGAGCGAAGAAATTTTAGATTTAGTAAATCCTGATTGTGGTGCTATTCTTGTTTCTGAAACTGTTAAATTAAGACAAAAAGTTACAGATGAATTGGGTTATGTTATTCCAAAAATTATTTTTAAAGATGATGATGATTTGAATTCTTTTGAGTTTAATGTAAAAGTTCGAGGATTAGAAATTCTTAGAGCATCTGTTTATCCCGGATATAGAATGTTTTTTGAAGATGAATTAAATTTGACAAGAAAGAAAAAAGATGCAATTTATGCTGTTGATGCAATTTCAGGTCGTCAGCTTATTTGGTTGCAAGAAGATAAAATTAAAGATTTTTGGGAAAAAGGTATGACTCCGTCAGATGCTATTTGCAGGTTGATAGAATATGTTGTGGTTACAAATATTGAGGATTTATTTGACTATGCAGATGTAAACAAATATATGGAAATAGTTGGGGATAAAAATATGTTTTTGATTGAAAATATTATTCCTGATTTCGTTTCTGTTGCCGAATTGCGATATATTTTGGTAAATTTATTGAGAGAAAAAATCTCTATAAAAGATATTGTATTTATTTTTGAAAAAATAAATGATTTTTCAGATGAAGAGACTAAAGAAGATTTATTAGATAAATTAAGATTGTCTTTGGGCAAATTTATTACGGCTCAAATTGCTGATGATGATGGAATAGTTCAGGCTTTCGGATTGTCTGACAAAACGTATGCTTCTCTTTTCTCAAAGATAAATACTCAGGATATGATTGTCAAAATTGAAGGTAAAAAAATTGAAAAAATTGCAAAAAGCTTACTAAAAAGTGCTAAAACTTTCGATATGAATGTTGATGATTTAAAACTAATTGTTCCTGTCGAAGTAAGACACATGGCGTTTATGATTTTGTCTCAATTCATACCTAATATTACTGTCGTTGCAAGAGAAGAATTGTCAAATGATTGTAAAATAGACCTTTTGGAAGAAATTTAATTATGGAAAATTTAGGAAAAATTCTTGCCGTAGATGATTCTTCGGGCTGGAGAAATTTTCATGTTCAAATGATAAAAGAAATTTATGGGGATAAATATTCCATTGAAACCGCTGAGTCTGCCAGAGAAGGTTATGATAAAGTCTATAATAATATGGAAAAGCCTTATCAACTTATTATAACGGATTTGCAAATGGAAATAGATTTTGAACCGAAATATGCAGGAGAATGGTTGACTGAGCAAATAAAATTGCTTTCTGCTTATTCAAAAACTCCAATAATATTGATTTCAGGAACTTATAATATTGATATGATTGCTCAAAACTTGGGTGTGAATTGCTTACCAAAAAGAATTGCGGTGAATGACTTAAATTCTTACAAATTAGCTCTGGAAGAAGCTTTGAACTAATTAAGTAATTAAGTTTTTATATATTACCCAAAATTACTCGGTTGATTCCTGCTAAATCTTTTATTATTTGAATATTTTTAAATCCGTTTGCTTTCATTAATATTTCAACAAGTTCTGACTGTTTTACGCCAAGTTCAAATGCAAGATAACCATTTTCGTTTAAATATTGGGGTGCTTCCCTTGAAATCTTTTCGTAAAATTCAACCCCGTCTTTATCTGATGCAAAAAGTGCGGTTTTTGGGTCAAACTCAACTTCTTTTTGTAAGTGTCCGTCTTCTTCTTTAGGTATGTATGGCGGATTTGAAACTATTAAGTCAAATTTTTCATCTGTTCTTATATTAGAAAATAAGTCTGATTTTCTAAAAATTGCTTTGTTAAACAAATTTAGCATTGATGAATTATCAAGTGCAATCTCAAGTGCTTCATTTGAAATGTCGGCACCAAGAACTCTTGCTGTAGTTTCTTTTGCTATGATACATGCGATACAACCGCTTCCTGTTCCCATATCAAGTACATTCTTAAAACCATGCTCTTTTATAATTTCTATACATTTTCTAACTAAAATTTCTGTCTCATCTCTTGGGATAAGCACGTTTTTATTGACAATAAAATCTTCACCCATAAAATATGCTTTTCCTATTATATGCTGAATAGGCATTCTCGTATTTGCTCTTAATTCTGCTTTTTCAACAAGTTTGTCAAGAAGTCGTTGTTCAAGATTGAACTCTTCAAAATTATCTTTCATCAACAAATCTACGTCTGAAAGCCCCAAAATACTTTTTGCAAGCATTTTGGCTTCAATTTTGGCTTCATTTATTTCAATTCCGCCATTAATCAATATTTGTGTAATCTGTTTGATGTTCATTAATTATCTCTTCTATTAAATTCCTTAAATCTAATTTAGAAAGTTCTTTTTCTTCTTTCATTTCAATACTGTATTTTTTGCAAAGTCTTTTATAATAATAAATTTGCTTCTTTGTCGGAGGCTCTTTTGACATTTTTACTTCTTGTAAAAATTTTCTTTTTTTCTTCTCAAATTCTTTTTGTGCTTTAATTATCGGTTCTTGTTTCTTCTTGTAGTCATAATACTTTTTGCATTCTGAAATATAAAGCATGGTTTCATTTAAAAATGCGTCATCATCTAAGAACTTCTCGAGAAATTCAAATCTTGAAGCATGTACTTCTTCATAATATCTTTCATCATCTAAAAATTTTTGCATGACATCTTCTTCACTAAGCTCTGGAGATTTTTTGACTAAGGCTCTCAAAAAGTTGCATAGTGCTGTTTTTTGCGTTTTGTCAAAGTCATGGTAAATTCTGTTTTTAATTTCATACATACAAATAATTTACAACAAAATCATGAAAATTGGGAATTTTTCTATATCAAAAGTACTATTTATATAATATTTTTAAGAAATGTAAACAAGCTTAAAAGCTTATTCTTATGCTATTTGTTTGATTTATCTGTAACTAAAGTATGAACTTTTGCGAAAAGTATCAAAGTTTTTCCCCCATTGTGCCGATAATAATATCACAGATACAATTACTTGAAGGAAAAGTGGAATCATGGAAAACAAAGACATAGAAACGGGTGCTTCATTATTTGGTCGTTCAATCGACATTATGGAAGGTGATCCGCTTGAAGAAATATTTGCTTTAAACTTAGGCGATTTCGTTTCAGAACATCTTATCTCAGATGATTTGGCTGAAAAAATCGGTCATTCTGTAAAGGATAAGACAGTTCAATTAAAGAAACAATTAAAAGAGCTTATTTCGATTTATTCTATTGATAACACTTTGTGTGTGCTAGGTTTTAGTGCGAAAGAAGATTATGTAATTTATAATTCAATCGCAAAGACAATAACTCAAATGCTTGATATTGATGCTTGTCATGTTTATTTAACAAAAGAGAATGCAAAAGGTCTTGATAAGACTAAAAACGACTTAATTCTTGTTGGTACATCTGTAGAAGTCAAGGACGACATTTATGCACATGATGTGGGTTACAAATTTGAAGATAAGTCTTTTGTTTCAGAAGCTTTTATAAAAAAAGAAACTGTTGAAGCAAAAAATCCTCAATTCTCTCACAGATTTAAACCAATAAAGAAGTTGAGTGAAGAAAAAGTTAAGATTTTTACAGCAATTCCAATGCATAACAATGCACAAATAGTTGGTGTGATTGTTGTTGAAAGTTATTCAAACAAATTCTTCAGAGATGAATATTTGAGACTTATTGAGTCAACAGCAAGATTATTTGCAACATCAATGGCACTTCAAAGAATGACAGATGAAGCTCAAAAACTTATTGATAGTAATGATGTTCCTGTATCAGAGTTGCAACACATGAGAGCTGAATTAACTTCATTGATTGGCGACCTTGGTGATGAACAACAATTATTTGTAAAAGGCTTAGCTTCTGCGGTTGATGCTAAAGGTCAATATAAGGTTTCACATTCACAAAATACAGCAGATCTTTCAAAAATGATTTGTAAAGAATTAGGCTTGAATGAAAAAACTACAGATTTGATTTATTATGCAGGTTTATTGCAGAACATTGGTAAGATTACTTTGCCGGAAGAGTTGTTCTCTCATAAAGGTAAGTTATCTCAGGAAGATTGGCAAAAACTTCAGAACCACCCTAACATCGGTGTTAACTTGTTGATGAATATAAACTTCTTGTCAGAAGTTGTTCCATACATTCATTATCAAACAGAGCGTTGGGACGGCAGAGGCGAGCCTGAAGGATTGAAAGGCTATTCAATTCCATTAGGTTCAAGAATTATTGCGGTTGCAGATGCATTCTCAGCAATGACTGCTGACAGACCATACAGAAAGGCTATGTTAAGTCCTCAAGCTATTGAAGTCTTGATGAAAGAAGCTGATTCTAAATGGGATCCTGCGATTGTAGATGCTTTAAAAAAAGTTGTAAAATAAATAATTAAATATTAAGAAGAGAGTAATTTTTAAAAAGCACAAGCCATCGGCTTGTGCTTTTTCTTATTATTTTTCTGTCTTATTTTTCCAATGGATTGATTACTATACCTGATAACAATTTAGGATAAAAATAAGTTGATTTTTGTGGCATTCTAAATCCTGCTTGTGAAATTCTTTGTATCATTTCAATTTTTGGATAAGCCATAATG
>JAGOIO010000011.1 GCA_017995595.1 bacterium
AATTATATGCGGAAGATAAAGTTGAATAGAACTTTTTTAAGGCAGAAATAGCTTCTCTATCTTGTGTTCTTTGCATTAATGTCGGAATAGTTAACGCTGCAACTACACCTATTATACCTAAAGTTATCAAAACTTCTGCTAAGGTAAAAGCCTTTTTTGTATTCATAATAAATCTTCCTATACTAAGTATTTCGATTATAACATTATTTTTATATTTTTTCAATCTTAAATCAACAAATAACTTCTTTTTGATTTATAATACTCTTGTAAAAAAAATGGAGAATATTATGAAAAAGAAATTAATATTATTTATAATGACAATGTTTTTAGCAACTCCGGCGTTTGCAAATTGCGACTACGCCTCAATGTGTGCAAAGCCTTACAGCCTATCTTCAACACCAGCAAGAGTTTTCTCTAACATAACAGGTGCAACATATATAGGACAAACAGTTGCTCAAAGTATAATAAAAAAACAATTAAAAAAAGCTACAAAAGAAAATTTTTCAGTAAAAGTCAAAGCATATAGTCTCCAAGACTTGAAAGCCGGCAAATTTAAGTATTTAAAGGTAGCAGGTAAAAACCTTAATTTTGACGGAATTGCGACTTCAAGACTAGAATTTAATACGCTTTGTGATTTTAATTACGTTGATTTAAAAACAAATACTTTTATGGAAAATATGGTATTGAATTTTTCAACAGAAATATCAGATTCTGATTTAAAAAAGACAATGCAATCTAGCGGATACTTAGATGTCCTTAACAATATAAGTTTTTCAAGTATGGGAATAAACTTTGTAAAATTCAGCGGAGCAGATGTTTCAGTTAAGAATGGCAAAGTATATTTTATAATCCACGTTACATCTCCTCTACTTTTGGGTAAAAAGCAATTAGATATAAATATCGGCTCAGACGTTAAAGTTGAAGACGGAAAAATTGTTCTTACAAAAATTGACTTAGAAAATTCGTTTGCAAAAATTGATTTAAGCAAAATAACATCACTTCTTAACTCTATAAATCCATTGAGCTTTACAACAAATATTCTAGGAGATAAAGGTACAACAGTTGATGTAAGAAATGTTCGCATAGTGGGCGATAGAATTCTTGTAACAGGTAATGTTATAATACCGAAAGGAACAAAGATAAAATAATATGACAAGAAGAAAGAAAAAAAGTTCAATTTTAAAACCCGCAATAGCAGGTATTGCAGTTGCATTAATGGTATTTTCCGCAGGTGCATCTTACATGTTTTGGCAAAAAGCAAAACACAATACTACAGTTGCCAAAAAAGAAGTTGAACAATCTGTTGTTGAAATAAAACAAGAATTTAACGAATTTACGCAAAAAGAGAAAAAAAATACAAAAGCCTTTGTAAAAGTGGTTTTTCTAGGTACAAACGAAAAAGGTGAAGAAGTTTATAAAGTTGTAAAGCGACCAAATTCGACAAAAAAAGGTTCAAAATTCCAATATGCAATAAAATCGCTTCTAAAAGGTCCTAATTTTTTTGAAAAAAACAGAGGAGTTTTTTCAGAAATTCCATCAGGCGTAAAAATATTATCAATAAATGAAACTTCAGACAAAATAACTATTGATTTAAGCGATTCTTTTGAACAAGGTGGCGGAACAAACAGTCTTTATGAAAGACTTTATCAAATTATAAAAACCGCAAACAAGAATACTCAAAAACCTGTTTACCTAAATTTAGACGGTAAACAAGTTGACGTAATCGGTGGAGACGGTATAATGTTTACACAACCGTTAAGTGAAAAATCTTTGGAAGGCTAATGGAAAAGAATCTTGATTACTATATGAATTTGGAATGGACACTGATTGAAGGAGAAGATTTGGACTTCAACGGAAACCCCTACCATTATATTGAAATAAAAGAAATACCTAGTTTTGTTTTTTGTGCCAAAACAGCTGAAAAAGCCAGAGAAAACTATAAGAGTCAATTAAAACTTACACTTATGGTTATGTTGGAAAGCGGTGATGAAATAACAGAACCTGGTGAAGACGAAGATGACATTGACTGGGAAAGTATTTGCCCATAACTCATAACTGATTTTATTAAAAAAGCGGTCATTCAAAACTTGAATGACCGCTTTTTCTAATTGTATTCACTTATTTCCTATTCAGAAATGCTTCCTATTTCATGAAGCTTGATAAAGTTTGTTTTACCAACTAACAAATCAGGCAACGCTCCTGTAAAGATAACCTTGTCATCTTGTTTAAATCCATAATCATTAACAAGAACATCATCAAAATATTTTAGAACCTTTGTATTAATTCCGCCTTCTTCTAAATCAGCCTTTATTAAGAAAACATCACTATACAACATCATTCTTCTACTGTTTCTGTAGCTTGGGCAGAAAGAGAAAATTGGAACACTCGGTTTAGCTTTAGAAAGCAATTTAGGAGTATATCCACTTGCAGTAAGAGTTATAATAGCTTTAACATCGATTTTCTCAACCATATCAATAATGGCAGTACAAATTGCAATAGAATCATCTTTTGATTCTTCAAGCAAATTGTGAGAATAATGATTGTGTCTCATAATTCTACTGTTTTCAACATTTTCTGCAATAGATTTCATCATTTTAACAGCTTCAACAGTATATTTACCTGCAGCAGTTTCACCTGATAACATAATAGCATCAGTACCATCAATGATAGCATTGGCAACGTCAGAAGCCTCTGCACGAGTAGGAATCGGTTGCTCAACCATTGATTCAAGCATTTGTGTTGCAACAATAACAACTTTTCTTTGTGCATTTGCTTTTCTTATAATTTCTTTTTGAACAATTGGCACTTTCTCCGGTGAAATTTCAATACCCAAATCACCTCTGGCAACCATAATTCCTGATGAACGCAAAATAATTTCATCTATATTTTTAACAGCTTGAGGTTTTTCAATCTTAGAAATAATTTTACATTTACCGTTATTCTTTTTAATTAAATCTCTTAAATCCATAACATCTTTTGCATCACGAACAAAAGAAAGTCCAAGATAATCAATTTCATGTTCAGAAGCGAACTTAACATATCCAACATCTTTAGGTGTAAGAACATTTAAGCTACCTTGAGCTCCTGGAAGATTTATACCTTTTCTTTGCTTCAAAAGTCCACCACAAAGAACTTTTGCATATACAACATCAGATTCAATTTTTTCAACTATCAAAGTCAATTTACCATCATCAAGAAGGATTTTTTCTCCAACGGTAACGTCTTTTGCTATTCCTTCGTAATCTACAGGAATAATATCTCCTGTATATTCTTCCTGATGTCTGAACTTTACAACATCACCATTATTTAATTCTATTGGAGTATCAAAGAAACCAACTCTTATTTTGGGTCCTTGAAGGTCTAATAATACAGGAATAGGATATCCCAATTCCTCTTCAATTTCTCTAATATAACCTAAATTTCTTAAATGTTGAGCTTCATCACCATGTGAAGAGTTCAATCTAAACATAGTAACACCTGCTTCGGCAAGTGCCTTGATTTTTTCCTTTGTATCGGAACTAGGGCCTAATGTAGCCACTATCTTTGTGCTAGTGTAATTTTTCATAATTTCTCCTCTTTAATATCTCTATTTTACTCTCTAAATTAGACATTTCAAGTAATATGTACATAAAACTTGCTTTACAAATTTTCACGATTGGATTATAATTAAGGAGAATAAAGATTATATTAATATGGAATTATAGAGAGAAGGAAAAAAATGAAAAAAATTTTATCTATGATTATGGCATTTTGCATGCTTGCATTAAATGTTTTACCTGCATCTGCCATGGTAAATCAATCAGATGCTATTTTAAGAGATGTTACTCCTGATTATTGGGCTTACAAAGCTATTAATGATGTTGTAACTAATAATGTTATGACTATTGACGAAAACGGAAGATTTAATCCTGAAAAATCGATGACAAGAGTTGATTTCGTTCAATCATTACTTAGGGTTTTATCTAATGAAAATCTTAATGTAAGAATTCAAAATGTTTTTTCTGACGTAAAAGAAACATATCCTGCATACTTGGATATTTTACGTTCAGAACAGTTGGGTCTTGTTTACGGATATCCTGACGGAACGTTTAAACCTGAAAGAAAAATGAAGAAGTCAGAAGTTACTTCTATAATGAGCCACATTACAAAAGATGCAGATTGCGATGAAGCAATATTAAATGAATTTACAGATTCTAAAAATATTCCGGCTTGGGATAGACAAGCTTATGCTAAAACAACTAAATACGGTCTTTATGTAAATTATCCAGATGCAAAAGTATTTTTACCTAACAAAAATTTATCAAGAGCTGAAGCAGCTGTTTTATTAAGTAATTTGAGAGAAAGACTTGGACTTGTAAAAGAAAAATACAAAGGTGTTCCTGAAAAATTAATATCTACTGAACACTTAAATTCAGGTTTAAAAATCAATGCTCCTGTAAATTTAGTAAAGGTTACAAATTTAAGAAAAGTAATTTTAAGCAATAACCTTTTAGCAGTATGCTTTGAAACTAAATTCACATCAAAAACTGCAAAACAAGGTGATATGGTAAATTTTGTTATTCCGCAAAACCTTTATACAAAAGAAGGAACATTAGTTCTTCCTGCAAATACAAAACTTAGTGCAGAAATAATAAATCTTCAAAAACCAAAAATGTTTAATAAAAATGCAAGAGTTGGTTTAAAATTCAGAACAATCACATTACCAAACGGTCAAGTTATACAAACTTCAGGACACCCTTACACAAAGGACGGAATGTTAAAAGAAGGTCCTTGGAATACAGCAGGAAAGCTTGCACTTTCAACAATAAGCGGAGGCTTAATTGGTGGCGGTGCAGGTGTAGGATTTGCCTTTATACCAACGCCTGACAAAATCGGAACAGGTATTGCAATAGGTACTCCTGTTGGTTGCGGAATCGGTTTAATAACAGGACTCGTTACAAAAGGCTTAAACTACAATGCGAAAGCCGGTGAACAAATAGTTATTTTGGTAGAAACAAATACAAGCATTTATGATGCACCTCAACCTGAACAACAACCTGAAGATGAATAAATAAAAAGAATAAATACAATATTGAAAATAAAAAAGGGGTTTATTTTATAAGCCTCTTTTTTATTGCCCAAATGAGACTGCCATAGTGGATATAGTTTTTTATTAATCTAAGCTTACAATTATAATGAAGTTAGTTAACTAATGCAATTTTTAGAGATAAAAGGAGAAATAAGATTATGAAAAAAACTTTAGTAATGGTAGGACTTATGGCAGCAATGTGTATTACGGCCGGAGCATCTTTTGCGACTTGTCCTTGCCAACAACCTGCACCATCTTGTCCTTGTCAACAACAAGAAGCTACACCACCTGCACCTGTAACAACACCTTGTGAAGATGTATCAAAAGCAGATAACCCTTGTCCTTGTGGAGAGAATTGGTTAGATGACCAAAAGGTAGAAGAATATTTCAATAAAATGGGATTTTCAGATTGTCAAAAAGATTCTGCAAAAAAACTTATTGAAGAATTCAGATGCAACACAAAGGGTATGAATGGCGGAGAATGCGAAAACAAATGTGAATGTCGTCAATACAGAAAAGAGCTTAGAAACTTAGATTATGAAATGAGAAAGCTTCTTACACAATGCCAAAAAGACAATTATAAAGATGTAAGAAAAGATGTAAAATCTCATGTAAAATGTAGCCACAACTGCTTAATTTGGCCATCTATGCAAAAGAAATGCAGTAAATGCGATAATTAATTTTAAAATAATAATTTTTGCTTTAGGACGAAACGAAGTTTCGTCCTTTTTTATACCCTATTGTCTAATTTGATTTAATTTATCAAGTTATAAAATTAAATTGAAAAAGGCTTTTAGAGGAGACAACAATGACTAACACATTTTTAACAAATCTGGTTGAAATGAAAGAACTAAATAATTTATTTATAGAACTTACGGCAAAGAATTGTAACCAACACTGTAAACAATGCTACATTAATTTTCCGATAAGCAAAAATGTTAAAGATTTCATATCTGTTGATAAAATAAAAGAAGCACTTTGGCAAACAAAATCCGAAGCAGTAAAATGCATTTATTTAACAGGTGCAGAGCCTATGACACACCCTGATTTTAACTCTATTTTAAGGCTTTGTCTAGAATACAATAACACATGCATTTGTACAAATGCCAGTTTTATAAATGAGAAAAAAGCACGGTTCCTAAAAAAAGTTGAGGACGAAGGTGAAAACGAAATAATTTTTATGCTTAGTTTTGCACACTATAATGAAATAAAAAATGATGATATCAGAGTAAGAGGAGCATACAGACAAACAATTAATGCAATAAAAGCCCTTTCTAAATATGGATTCAATCCAATATTAAATATATCTAATTTCTATAATGAAAGCGAAAGCGTTATTTTAAGCGAAATGCAATCACTTTGTCAAAAATTGAATGTAGAAACAGGCAAAATAAATTTCATAATAAATAAAGCTCATAACGTAAATACAAACGAATCATGGGATATAAATTTTGACCCCAAAAGCAGAACTGATTGTAAAAGCGGAAGAATATTAACCGAAAAAGGCATATATGTCTGTCCGTTTCTCGCCAATGACCACAGGGGAAGAATGGGTAACGATTTCACAGACTATAGCAAAAAGATGTATCTTGAAACAGAATACTGCAAAACATGCTGTTCAAATAAACACCAGATGTTCAGCATAGACTTTAATTCGTAGAATAAAGTTTTAATTCAACATTTATAAGTAATATTCTTTTATTTTTAGTATAAGGCTTAAGTTCAATTTCATCTATACCAATTAAGTAAGGATATTTATAAATAGACTTCATAAATTCGTTAAAATCAACATAACTTGCAATCATTTGCATATTAACTTGGCAAACATTGTACTTTCCGGGAGCATTTTTAACGAAAATATCAGATGCAGGATTATAATTATAGGCAATAGAATATATCTTAACGGAGTTATACCTTGCCATTTCAATTAAATCATCAAACATAACAGAGAAAGAAGCTTCGGTATCAAGACCTGATTCACCGGGTTTATAGAATTTTTTATCATATACCTGATTATTAGCTTCCTCTTTTGCCTCTTGCTGTTTTAAAGTTTCAACTTGGCGTTCCAAATCAGCTAATTGAGGAGTTTTTCCTTTAATTTGAGTTTCTATATTATAAATATTTACGACTTTAGGTTGCAATTTATATACACATAGTGCAAATAAAGCAATTGCTAAAATAATTAATAAAATTGAATCTTTATATTGTTTCACTTTAACTCCTTAGAATTTTTCTATCTTTTGAAGATTTGGAGGAAGATTACCGTTTGAAGCTGAAGAACTACCAGCAGCTTGTCCGTTAGCAGGCTGATTATTTGCTGGTGCTGACGGTTGAGCAGGCTGAGACGGTTGTGCCGGTTGACTAGGCTGAGTAGGCTGTCCAGGTTGTGCAGGTTGACCAGAGGCTGGAGTAGAGCCATTTGCAGGTTGTCCATTAGCCGGTGTTGCACTAGGAGTAGTAGTACCGCTTGTACCATCAGGAAGGTTTGTTATTTCAAATATAAAATATCGAGAACTACCTGAAAAGGCTGAAGAAATAATCGAATCCAAAGAATTAGATTCTAATTCTAATTTATGGATTCTTATATTTGAATTAGCAACCAACTGTTTCATATTTTTGTAGAAAATATAAATACTGTCAACGTCGTTAGCTTTTCCTTTTATATCAATATTTCCACTAGAATTTGTGTCATAATAAGTAACCCACAATTTATTTGGAATACTTATACCTAAAGCACCGAATTCTAAAACTTGAAGTCTGTTATTTTTAGCAACCGTTCTGGCAGCTTCTTTCGGATTAAATGCACTTTGGTCTTTTTGTAATTCTTTTATTTCGTTATTTGCCGCAGTTATTTTTTGATCTAAATCATCTAACTTTGACTGTTCCGTTGGAATGTAAGAATACAAAATTACATAAGCAATAATTAGAGGAAGCAAAATTATTGCAGAAATAATCAGCACAATTTTTCTTGCAAAAGTCGGAGTTATTTCTACCTCGGTATTACCAATCATCAATTTTTTGTAATTACCGGCTTCTGTCGGAGCAACATCTTCCTCACTTGAATTAGTTTTTAAAAAATTAAACTTTATAGGGAATTGATAAGTTTGATATATTGTACTACCAATAACTTCAGGCGTAATTTTTAAAGCTGTAGCCTGTAAAATATCCAAATTTGTTGGAAGTATTTCAGTTTGAGAATATTTATTACTTTCTAAGAAATTAATTTTACCCCCGAATTGAATTTTCATAGAAAGAATTTCAGCAGAGACTAAATCTGTTTCAGAAACTATATACAAATAATTTGCAGGTAAACTTGATAAAGTAAGCTGAGCGGAAGTCGTAATTGCATTGTATATTTCATCATCAACAAAAGATTTTAAAGCTAACGGTTCTTCATAATACTCAACGATTCTTTTACCAACCATAGAAAAAATAGAATAACTGTTTGGATTTACAACCATTAAATTCCAAGAAACATTATCTTTCATCTGTTCTTCAGTTAAACCGATATAAGATAAAGCTTTTAATAAAGAACAACAAGATATTTCTATTGAAGATATTTTACAACCAATTTCTTCGCATGCTGCTTCAAACCCATCAACAGCAGACTGTTGCAATGCAGTATATGCCATTTGCCTGTTTTCAGTATCGACATTTGAAACGAGTTCAACCCAACTAACAACAGGATCTTGACGTTTAAATATGTAAGATTGTTCAACCTCAGAAATAATTGCACTCGTAATAGCATCATCAGGAAGCAATAGAGGTAAGTCAATAGTTCCAAACATAACTGTCGGTACTGTTAAAATAATATTACAATTCTTTGCGACATGTAACTCGTCCATAATTTCGATTAATGCATCTTTAAAAGCTTCATAATCGACGATTTCTCTTGAAGAGAAATTATATTCCAAAGGTCTAAAGCCATATTTAACAACAGTTTTAGTTTGCGTATCAATTTCAGCGACTTCTAAACCAACCCCCGGAGATATTGAAACTCCCAGAGTTTGTTTAGTTGTTGCACCTAATTTTGCTAAAAAATCTTTAAACATCTTCTCTTATTTTTTTCTCTACGTTATTTTTATTATACAATATAATTTGTTATGTTCACATTTTAAACATAACTTTACATTAATTATAGTACAAAAAGTTGATAAATAGCAGAAAGATTGGAAATGAAATCAGAAATTTTAAAGTTAAAGAAAGAAAAAAATGCAGTAATATTAGGTCATAGCTACCAAAATATTGAAATAGATGAGGTTGCAGATTTTGTAGGCGATTCACTTTATTTAAGCCAGCAAGCAGAAAAGACAAATGCAGATATTATAGTATTTGCGGGAGTTTATTTTATGGCAGAGACCGCAAAAATTCTTTCCCCGAATAAAAAAGTTCTATTACCGAGACTTGAAGCAGGTTGTAGAATGGCAGATATGATAAACTTACAACAGTTGAAAGAATTTAAGTCAAAGAATCCTAATATTCCTGTAGTTTGCTATATAAATTCAACAGCAGAAGTTAAATCAGAGAGTGATATTTGTTGCACAAGTTCAAACGCAGTAAATATAGTAAAAAGTATGAATGTACCTGAAGTTTTATTTGTACCTGATACATACCTTGGAACATGGGTTCAAGAAAAATTGAGTAATGTTAATGTAATTACATATCCTGGACATTGTCCTACACACATGACAATTACAGCAGAAATTATTGAGAAACAACGAGAAGCTCACCCGAAAGCCTTAGTATTAACTCACCCTGAATGTCATTGTTCAGTTACAGCAATTTCTGATTATGTTGGAAGCACAACAGGAATAATAAAATACGCAGCAGAAAGTTCAAATAAATCATTCATAATTGCAACCGAACTTGGTGTTGTTGACAGATTAAAAAGAGATTATCCTGAAAAAGAATTTATACATGCAACACCAAAAGCGATTTGCCCTAATATGAAATGGCATCACTTAGATGACATATATAATGCACTAAAATATGAGCAATACGAAATAAATGTAGATAAAGAAATAGCTAAAAAAGCAATCAACTGTATAGAAAGAATGCTTGAAGTCAGCAAATAGTGAGGCAACGTTATGAATAAAATTAAAGTAACCAAAATGCAAGGTTTAGGAAATGATTTTGTTATCTTAGACTATAGTGAATACGAAAAAGCGAAAATGGAAATGCCGGAGCTTGCAAAAAAGCTTTGCGACAGAAATTTTGGAATAGGTGCTGACGGAATGATTATTCCTCACATTCTTGATGAGGCAGAAGATGCAGATATAGCTTGGTTTTTCTACAATTCAGACGGAACTGTTGCCCAAATGTGCGGAAATGGAATAAGATGTTTCACTAAATATGTAAAAGACAAACACCTTGTTCACTCAAACAAAATAAGAGTAAGAACTCTTGCGGGTATCATAATTCCTGAAATTCAATCTGATGGCACAGTTAGAGTAAATATGTCAACACCAATATTAGAGCCGGCAAGAATACCATTTAAAGGAAATTCAAACCTAAACTATGAAGTTAAGGTTTTTGACAAAGACTTTAAGCTAAATGCGATATCTATGGGAAACCCTCACTGTGTTATTTTTACAGATGGAAGTGAAGATTTATTAAAAATGGCAAAGGTTTATGGCGAAGAACTTGAACACAACAATCTTTTCCCCGAAAAAACAAACGTAGAATTTGCACATGTAATCTCAAGAAATGAAATCGATATGCGAGTTTTTGAACGAGGGTGCGGAATAACGCTTGCGTGCGGTACAGGAGCATGTGCTACAGCCGTTGCAGGGATTTTAAATAACTTAACAGATAGTAAAGTTAAGATTAATCTTCTTGGTGGGTCTCTAATCATTGAATGGCAAGGCTCTTTGACAAATCCAAAACAAGATATTTTTATGACAGGCCCTGCCGAATATAGTTTTTTTGCGGAGTATATATTGTAATTTTTATGTTTATGATACGATATTATAATATATTGCTGAAATATAAAAGGAGAACAGAAAATTGAAAAATTATGAATTATTAACAGTATTTAAACCAAATTTAGATGCAGAAGAAGTTGACAAACTTTTGTCTAAAGAAGAATCTACAGTAAAAGATTTTGAAGGCAAAATTATTAGTACAGACAAAATCGGCAGAAAAAAACTTGCTTATGATATTAAGAATTTCAGAGACGGATTCTTTGTTTCTCAAGTTATTTCACTTCCAGAAGCAAAAGTTGCTGATTTCAGAAGAGATTTAAGACTTAATGATAATATTTTAAGAACTATGTTTATGGAATCTGCTACAGTTAATGCGTAGTTTATAAACATAAAAGAGGTAAATTATGACAATAGCAAAAGCCGTTTTTACAGGTAGTGTTTACAGAGCTCCCGAAAAACGATTTACAACAAATAACGTGGGTGTTTCTGCGTTTATAGTCAATGTAGAAGATAAAGACATGCTTATTAGAGTTCTTTCTAAAAGAAACGCTCTTGATGAAGTAGTGTCAAGTCTTTCAAAAGGCGATAAAGTAGTTGTTGAAGGAAGACTTCAAACGGCTAACGCTAAAATGGAAGACGGTAGCGAAAGAAAAATCTTTGAACTTGATGCCGGTGCTATTGAAAAAATGAGCGGTAGCTCTTCTTCAAGTTCTTCAGGAACAAAAAAATCTTCAAAATCTGATGACGAAATCGTAAAATTTGGTCAAGATGAAGTTGCAGATGAGTTAATTGGGGAAGATGAAATTCCGTTTTAAATTGTATAATAAAGACAGGTCGAGTAAAAACTAGAAAGAAGGAAACTAAAATCATGGCAAGAGATAACTCACAAGACAAGAAAAAGCATAAAAATTGCAGTTTTTGTGCAGATAAAATTGATTCTGTTGATTTTAAAGATTCAGCTAAATTAAGAAGATACCTAACTGAAGCAGGAAAAATCATTCCAAGACGTGTTACAGGAACATGTGCAGAACACCAAAGAATGATAGCTAAAGCTATTAAAAGAGCTAGAGAAGCTTCTATAATCGGTTATACTTTTGATTAGTTTTTTGTAAAGGAATAATATAATGAATCAAATTACTATCAGATCAGACAGAAAAGATGACTACAAATTCAACTATAAAGGTGAAGAAGTTGTCTTAAAAGCAGGCAGTATAATTAGTATTGCAAACGGCTTAGATGAAGTCGTTTTGCCTACCTGTGCGATGAAGATTATAAATAATTTAATCGTTATCAAAGATGACGTAAAATAATTAAATTATTTTGTAAAAATCGAAAAGAGCCACAAATCTTAGATTTGTGGCTCTTTTATTTATCAAAGTTTAAAACTAATTCATATAGAATGGATCTCTGTCCTTATAGTAATTTGTTTTTCTTCTAAATAATCTGTCATTTTTCTTCTTAACTTTATCAGAGACTTTTTTGTAAGCATTATCAACCGATATTTTTGCAACTGGTTTTCTTGTTCTTCTGTCATAAAAAGTTAGCCAAAAATTTCTTTTTATATTATCGACAGAAAAAGACACCGTTCCGGCCAGTCTATCTCCAGGCTTTATATCCTTAAACATTAAGTTTGTATCCCCAAAAATTGATGGGTGGAAAACAGAATTGTAATCATTTATCAAAGCCATGTCAAAACTTGAAAAAGTCATCTTAGTCATATTTGAAATGTACAAAGAAAGAGTTATAGTATTAATTTCACCAAACGGGTCTTTCTCGTAAGTTATATTATTAATACGAACTGTCAAACCATCACAAAGCATCTCGTGTTGCATTAGAGCAGTATCTTTATAAACAGGAAGACTAACAGAAGTATTTATTTTAACCCTTATTTCATCACCCGGAGCAATTAGAACGTCTTTACCTTTTCTATATAAAGAAGCACCTAACCCAATAGCACCGCCAACGGCAGCACCACCTGCAACAGTATAACCGTTTGAGGCAATAGCAGCTTCAATACCTAAAGTATTCAAGGCTAAAAATCCACCAACAACACCGCCGACAGCAGTATAACCTAAATCCGTCGCAACTATTTTGGAAACAGCAACTGCGGCATTCAATTTAGTTGACATTCTACCTTCTATCGGAATTTCTCTGCCGTCAGGAGTCATCAAATAGTCAAAATCCAAGTCAATTTGACCGTCTCTGCCTAAACGTCTTGCACCTCTTACCTCTCTTATTTTTCCGTGAGCAACAGTTCCTTTGGGAATAATTACGCCACTGTCGCCAGAAACATCATTCGTAACTTCGGCAAAAAATTCATCACCCTCTTGGGAAAAATTGCCATCAAGAACTTGAGAAACTGTCATTCTTAAAACATCTTTTTTATTTAAAGCTTCAACTTTACCTGTAAAAAGTTCACTTTGTTCATTTAAATATTTATTATCTTTTTCGGCACGAGCATGAAAAACTCCGTCATCGGCAAAAGCAACAGCTGACAGTGATGTAAAAATATATGCAAACAATAATATTTTAGCAAAAATCTTTTTCAATATAATAACCTTCCCTTACAAACATTATATACTAAATTTTTTAATTGACCAATGCTTTATTTAAAGTAGAATTAACTTATGACAGAAAACGCATACATTCACATACCTTTTTGTAAAAGCAAATGTTTTTATTGTGTTTTTACATCTTTTTCGTCTTTAAAAAGCAGAGATGAATATATTTTTGCACTCAAAAAAGAAATAGGCAAATTTTACAAAGGAGAAGAATTAAGGACTCTTTATTTTGGAGGAGGAACACCGTCTTTGCTCACTGTTGAGCAGATTAAAAGTATTCTTGAATTATTTAAGGTTAAAGAACATGCAGAAATCACACTGGAAGCAAATCCTGACGGAATAGACATTAATTACTTAAAAGGAATAAAAGATATCGGTATAAACAGAATAAGTTTTGGTTCTCAGACCTTCAATGACAAGTTGTTAAAAGATATCGGCAGAACTCACTGTGCAAAAGATATAAAAATTGCAGTAAAGAATGCCAAGACCGCAGGATTTGAAAATATCAGCGTTGATTTAATATATGGACTTCCATCTCAAAGTATTGAAGATTTTTCTAAGGACTTGGACAAAGTAATAGACTTAGAGATAGAACATGTTTCTCTTTATGGACTAAAAATTGATGAAGGTTGTGTTTTTGCAGTTAAACCTCCAAAAAATTTACCAAATGCTGATATGCAAGCGGATATGATTTTACTTGCAATAAAGAAGTTAAAAGATGCAGGATTTGAGCATTATGAAGTAAGTAATTTTTCAAAAAAGAGTTTTGAGTCCAAACATAATCTTAATTATTGGAACAACAATACATATTACGGCTTTGGACTTTCTTCCAGCGGATACGAAAACGGAATAAGATATAAAAACGAAATAAATTTAAAAAAATATATAGAAAATCCTTATAAAAAGCTTGAAGAGGAAAAGATTACGAAACAACAAAAGCTTGAAGAAGAAATCTTTTTAGGGTTGAGAAAACTAAATGGAATTAATTTTGAAGAAATTAATTCAAAATTTAATATTGATTTTGAAAAAAAATATAAGAATATTTTAACAAAATATACAAAATATCTTGTCAAAAACGGGGAATTTTATCATTTAACAGAAAGTGGAATTTTAATAAGTAATGAAATAATGTCAGAATTTATAGAAATTTAATTCTGATTTTGGATTTTAGACTTATAAAAATCAACTATATCCATAGCAGCATGAAGCTTTAAAGAAACAGGTTCAACTTCTTTTTTCCAAGCATTAAAACTGCAAGTCAACGGCAAAAAGCCCAAAGGATTATCAGGAAAATCTTTACAAATTTGCGGACGATTTTGATAATCAGGACACCTGTTATCATCAGTAACTTTTGGACAATGATAAAAATATATTTTTTCTTCTTTTTTTAAATCCTTATCAAGCATATCAAAATATTCCGGAAAAATTTGTCTTGCCTCATCTTTACTTCCATAAGGAACAAAAACACTTAAAAATTGTTTCGCAAAATTATCACCGCACTCAGACTTTTGCTGTAACTCTTGAGGCGAAAATTCGCTTACCGCAAGTTTGCAACAAGTTCCGCACCCACAACATCTGTAATCTTGTCTTTTTGACTGGACATATTGCCATTTTTCAACAATTTTTTGTATAAAATTTGTTTCTAAATATTTTATAAGTTGATTTTGCCAAAGCTTATATGTGCAACCACTTGGAAAATTTGATAATATATCTATATC
>JAGOIO010000124.1 GCA_017995595.1 bacterium
GCAAAAAACGGATAAAGCCATTTTAAATCAAAATAATCATACCCTATTTTTATATTTGTATAATGGGCAAAAGTTACAAACAATGCAGGAATTACTGCGATTATAACTTGTCTTAAAAATTTTCCTTTTGCAGATAAACCGTCATTTGCTTTTCCTTTTATTTTTAGAAAATCGTCTTGAAAACCTGCAAGAGCATAGAATAACAATGTTAAAAGCATTATTAATGCAGAAGTTGTAAGCTTTTGTGCCAATAATAAAGTTATTACAGAAGCTATTATTATTGCACTTACTACAAAAACACCACCTGTTGTCGGTGTTCCGTTTTTTTCTTTGTGTGTTTCAGGTGCTACATCTTTTACATATTGATTAAACAAATGTTTCTTTAAAAATTCTATATATGGTATTCCCAGTAATAAACACAAAATTAAACCAAGCAAAAATGCTACCATTATCATTATCATAGAGAAATTCTCCTTATTTTCCTTTTCTTATTGCTTCAATTATTTCTTCAAATCTCATTGAATGTGAAGCTTTTAAGAATATTGTAGTACCAAACTCCACATTTTCAAGAAGATATTGAGCGACTTGCTCATTTTTTTCAAAACTTTTTGTAAAAATTCCTTTTTCTTTTGTTTTTTTTGCTATATTTTCAGCTAAATTTCCAACCGTAAACATTTTTACATTTGACATTTTGGACATTTTTTCTGCTAAAAATTCACCCACTTCTTCGTGATATTGAACTTCTTTGTCTCCAAGTTCACCCATATCGCCTAAAATTGTCAATAATTTTTCTTTTGAATAAAGCTCTAAAAATGTTCCGACCGAAGCTTTCATTGATTCCGGATTTGCATTATAACTGTCATTTATAATATTATATCCGCCAATCTCTTCGCTTTCCCATCTCTTTTCTATTGAAACATACTTTTTCAAACCTTTTTCTATTTCTTCAAAATTCATTCCAAGTTTTAATCCGCTTTCTATTGAAGCCAAAGAATTTTGAACATTATAATCACCTTCGACATTTAGCTCAAATTCAAAATTTTTATATTTGAATTTTGTATATCCGATTTTTCTTTCTTCTATTTTTACGTTATCAAGTGAAAAATAAATTTTTTCTCCGCAAAATCTTTTTGATTTATTTTTTATTAAATCGTCATCATGAGCAATAAAAGTTCCATTTTCTTTAATAAAATCAACTATTTCACATTTAGCTTCCGCTATTTTTTCTCTAGAACCTAATCTGCCAATATGAGCAGTCCCAACATTTGCAACAATTCCTATATCTGGTTTTGCATATTTTGCGACAAGCTCTATTTCGCCTAAACCACGCATTCCTGTTTCTATTATTAGAGCCTCTGTTTTTTCAGGCATTGAAAGAACTGTTTGGCAAAAACCTATTTCGTTATTATGATTTAATGCTGTTTTGTGAGTTTTAAATTTTTCGTTTAAAACAGAAAACATCATTTCTTTTGTCGTAGTTTTTCCACTACTTCCTGTTATCATCAAAACTTTTGGATTAAATTTTTCTCTTGCAAAACTTGCAATTTCTAAATATGCAATTTTTGTATCTTTAACTTTTAATACAAGCTTTGCATTTTTTTCAACTTTTTCGCAAGTTGTAAAATACGCACCAGCACCACTTTCAACGGCTTTGTCTATAAATTTTTCACCGTCAAATTTTTCACCTTTTAGTGGTAAATAAATATCTCCGTTTTTTACTGTCCTTGTATCCGTTGAGATTTCAAACAAATCACAATCCTGCGTTTCGTTTTTCAGAACTTCCGCATTTGTTGCTAAAATTATCTCTTTTGCACTGAATTTCATTTTAAAAAATTACCTGCTATTGAATTTCTAACTTTTCTCTAACAAGTCTGTCAACTTCGGCTAAAATATCTGGGTGTTCGTCCAAAAAGTCTTTTGCTTTATCTCTGCCTTGACCCATTTTTTCATCATTATAGCTAAACCAAGCACCTGCTTTTTTAACTATATCAAGATTTACTGCAACATCTAAAATGTTTCCTGTTTTTGAAATACCTTTTCCGAAAATAATATCAAATTCTGCTTGTCTAAATGGTGGAGCAACTTTGTTTTTCAAAACTTTTACTCTTACATGGTTTCCGATATCTTGTTTATCTTCACCTTTTAAACCTTCTGTTCTTCTTATTTCCATTCTTACAGAAGCGTAATACTTTAGTGCATTTCCACCTGTTGTTGTTTCAGGATTTCCATACATAACACCTATTTTCATTCTTAATTGGTTTATAAAAATAACTGTTGTATTTGTTTTACAAATAATACCTGTTAATTTTCTCAAAGCTTTACTCATCAAACGTGCTTGAAGCCCCATTTGCTGATCTTCCATAGCACCTTCAATTTCAGCTTTTGGAACAAGAGCCGCAACTGAGTCAACTACAACTATATCAACCGCACCTGAACGTACAAGTTCTTCTGTAATATCAAGGGCTTGTTCTCCTGTGTCCGGTTGAGATATCAATAATTCATCAACATTTACACCTAAATTTCTTGCATATTCTGGGTCTAGTGCGTGTTCTGCATCAACAAACGCTGCAATTCCGCCTTTTTTCTGACATTCTGCTACTATATGTTGTGCAAGTGTCGTTTTTCCTGAACTTTCAGGACCATATATTTCTATTATTCTTCCTCTTGGTATTCCACCTACGCCAAGTGCTACATCTAGTGCTAACGCTCCTGTCGGAATTACGTCAACATTTACACATGCCTTGTCGCCAAGCTTCATTATTGAGCCTTTTCCAAAATCTTTTTCTATTTTTTCTATTGCTAATTTTAATGCTTTATTCTTTTGCTCTGATGAAGAAACTTCTTCTTTATTATCTTTTTCTTTTACTGCCATTTTTATCCCTTTTTTTTGCAAAAATCTTGCTTTTTGTTATATATCAAATTGGTCTTCTATATTTGCTTTTTTTAAATATAAGCCCAAACCTATTGACTTATAACAATTTATATCGCTTTTTAATCTATAATTTTCTTTGCTCAAATCATTTATTTTTTGTCTCAACGACTCATTTTCTGTTTTACAACGGATTAGTTCTACTACAACTTCGTCCATTCCATCAAGTTTTTCGTCTATTACTTTTGACAAAGATTCTGTAATCTTTGTTTGCATATTTGAAAGTTCTTCTAATAATCCATCAACAACTGTTTGAGATTCTCTTTGTGTTAATGCTGTTCCGCTTTTCAAATTTGGAAACTTTAAATTTCTCAAAATCTTTACATCGTCATACGCAAATATTGTTTGTCCAAGTCTGTTTTTTCTTGGTGAAACAGATGCTTGTCGGCACAACTTAACAATTTCTTGATTGTCTGCATGCAATATATTTCTTACTTCTCTCGGTGAAAGAAATTTCTCTTCCTTTTCTTTTGTTTGCATATCCTCAAACCTGTCCTTTATTTATTCCCAACATAATTGTATTTTATTTATTTTAAAATTACAATTAAATGATATAAAATTTAACCTTATGCTTAACATCACTTAAAGTTTTTGACAAAACTTTCTTTGTTTTTTCTTCTATTTTATATTAACAGGCATTATCAAGCAAACGTAATCTTCTTCATTGTTTGGTCTCAATATTGATGCTGAAAGACTTTGGTTCAATCCAATTTTTACTTCTTGTGCTTCCATATTTTTCAAACTTTCCAATATGTACTTGTAATTGAACGCTATATCTAATTCCTCATCACTATTGTATTGAATTTCTATCTCATCTTCGCTTGCTCCGGAATCAGGTGTATCTCCTGTCAAAAACAATTTGTCTTGAGTAAATTTTAATTTTACTATACTTGTTCTCTCATTTACCATTATGGCTACTCTTTCCAATGCGGAAATGAATTGTCCTACATTTACAATGGCTTCTTTTGGACTCTCTGTCGGGATTAATCTGTTATAATCCGGAAATTGTCCTTCCATTAATCTTGATATCAACATTGTATTTTCTGACTTAAATACTATTTTTGCCTTGCCTGTATATATTTTTACTGTTTCTTCATCTATAAATGAACTCATTTTCAAAAATTCTTGTATTGTCTTTGATGGTACTATCAATTTTGCAGGTTTTGATTTTTTCTCCAAAACTTCTCTTTCTCTTGCTAATCTGTTTCCATCTGTAGAGGCTATCTCCAATGTATTATCACTTATTGTACAAACTACTCCTGATAACAAATTGTTTGACTCATATCCGGCTGCTGCAAATCCTGCTTGTTTTATTGCCTTGCATAATGGCTTCAATTCTATCTCTATTGCATTTTCTTCGTCCAATTCTATTGAACTTGCAATTGTCGGAAATTCTGATGCTGATATTCCGATTAAATCAAATTTCGTATTCATACATGTCAATTTTACAACATTTGTTTCTTCGTCTAATTTCATATTTATCAAACTGTCTGATAATCTTGTTACAATTTCACTCAACTTCTTCGCAGGAAGTGTTATTTTTCCTGCCTCTACAACTTGTGCTTCTACTGTCGCTGTTACTGTTAAATCTAAATCTGTTGCACAAAATTTTACCGTACTCTTATCTACTGTCTCTATTAATATATTTGCTAATACTGGTTGTAATCCCTTCATCGCTGTCGCTCTCTCTACAACCTTTATTCCGTTAAATAAATCCTCTTTTTTTATTACAATTTCCATTTTTCTTTACTACTTTACAGCCCGACCACCGTC
>JAGOIO010000125.1 GCA_017995595.1 bacterium
ACTTATCACAGGCAGCTCATTAAATCGCTAAAGCAAAACAGATTTATGTCTTTTTTAAGGAAGAAAAGAAACAAAAGAAAGAACCACAGGTAGCTCATTAAATCGCTAAAGCAAAACAGATTTATGTTTTTTTGAGGAAGAAAGACATAAAAGAGCCACCGGTAGTTCATTGTCAAAAAGATAAAATGAGCAAAGGTTTCAAAATGTTGAAAAACTCCAAAAATGTGGTATAATATTGATGTTTATGTAACCAATAGGATTTAGAATGGGTAAAAAAGCATTCACATTAGCAGAAGTATTGATAACGCTTGGCATAATCGGCGTGGTTGCTGCACTTACAATTCCTACACTTATGCAAAAAACAGAAGAACGTGAAACTGTTTCAAAACTCAAAAAAGTTTATTCAACACTTCAAAATGCATATAGCAGAGCAATAAATGATGAGGGTGAGCTTTCAGATTGGGGAACAATTACTGATACTGCAGCAAGTTCTGATTTGGTTTTACAAAAATTTGTTCCATATTTGAATGTCTTAAAGAATTGTGGAACTACAGACTTTTCTTGTTTTTATACAGGTACATATTCCACATTTAAAGGTTCTTCTTTTTCAGGAAGTAATGCACAATATAATATTATCGGTACTATATCTGAGGTTTCTAGAATATTATTGAGTGATGGAACCTCAGTAGCATTTGATGTTTGGAATGGACAGGCGTTTGTTGGGGTATTTATAGTTGATATAAATGGTAAAAAGAAGCCTAATTCAATTGGGCGTGATACCTTTATCTTTGAGGTGTTCAACAATGGAAAGATTTTACCTGCAGGCTATCCAAACGACCCATCAACAAGCAAATTTACGTGTTCTTACGATGATACCTCTGTGAGAAATGGTCAAGGTTGTGCAGCGTGGGTGTTGCAATATGAGAATATGGATTATATGCACTGTGCTGGCTTGAGTTGGACTGGTAAAACTAAGTGCGATTAGTCTTTGTTTTAAATTAACGCAAAAAAAAACGGCTCTTATAATAAGTGCCGTTGGAATCTTTTTTGTAATTCCTCGTGTGTAGAAGGTTAGTGTGTGTGTGGTAGGTAGTATGTGTGTGTGTTAAAAAATCTTTTTTATAATCTCTGTTTTTTTATTTTGCTTTTGAGATTATCAACTCTGTATATACTTATAAAGTATTTTGTATATACTAAATTGCAAAAAAGACTCTTTTTAGTTACAAATGTTTACAAATAAAGCTAAAGATTAACGCTGTATGTTTTGGCAGTTTATAGCAAAAAGCTCGATGAAACTTGTTTCATCGAGCTTTTTTGTATGATAAATATTCGTTTTATTTAATATTTGAATATGTCCAAGCATCGTAGCTAGGGCTTTCTGCAAGTTTGAGGTCTTCTTTATCATTACCTGCAGTTGCATCATTATGAGCGATTGGCTTATACAATCTGTTATAGTATTCAATAACCATTCTGTCAGAATTGAAATAAGCTTCAGATGTACGCATAGCTTGACGCATAAGTCTTGCCCATTCTTCTTTGTTATCGTAATATGTTGGAATAATTCTATTCTCAATAATATCCATAACGCAGTCGTGGTCTTTCCAGTGGCGTTCTTCCCAAGGCATTTCGTCATCAAGTCCCGGATATTCAACAGTATAGCCGTTGATTCCGTCGAATGTTCCTTCAACTGTCCAACCGTCATAAATTGATAGGTGAAGAGTCCCATTCATATTAGCTGACATTCCTGATGTTCCTGATGCTTCAAATGGTCTAAGTGGTGTATTTAACCAAATATCAGAACCTCTTTTTAGCTTTCCGCTAAGTTCAAGTTCATATCCGGGAAGTACAACAACGTTTTTAAGTGAGTGAGAACGGCTCAAAATTTTATTGAACATTTCTTTACCCATAACATCATCAGGGTGGAATTTACCAGCAAAAATGATTTGAATTTTATTTGCATCAAGTAATTTGTTTAATCTGTCTTTATCCATCAAGATTAACCAAGCACGCTTGTAGTCTGCAAATCTTCTTGCCCAAGTAATTGTCAAAACATCAGGGTCAAATCTTTTACCTGCAGTGTCAGCAATATACTTAAACAATTCAGCTTTCATTTCACGTTTTACATCAAGCAATTCTTGAGGTGTTTTAGCTGCACCAATTCTCTTATCTTGCCAATAGTGAAGATTAACGGCATTAGTTATTGCTCTGATTGGACATCTTCCGTCAACCCATTCCCACATTTTGTTAGCAACAAGACCGTGTAATTGTGAAACGGCATTTGCAATTCTACTCATTCTAAGTGCTGCAACTGTTAATGAGAAGTTTTCACCGCCCAACGCAACTGCTTGTTCTCTTGAACAACCTGCGAAGAATCCGCCTTGAACAAGCGTATCAACCCAATGAACTTCGTTACCTGCGGCAACAGGAGTGTGTGTTGTAAATACTGTACGTTTTTGAACTTCTTCCAAGTTTCCGTTGTATTGACGAAGAAGTTCAAATGCTGCAGGAAGTGCGTGTCCTTCGTTCATGTGGATTACATCGAACTTATATCCTACAGTTTGTAAAATCTTTATACCTGCAATACCAAGAACAGTTTCTTGAGCGATTCTTATTTTTTCATCTCCGTCGTAAAGCTTGTGAGAGATGCTTCTTGCCCATTCGCTGTTTCCTTCAATATCTGTTGTTAATAAGTAAACAGGGCATGTTCCAAACAATTCAGGTTCAACTCTGTATGCTTTAACTTTAACTTTTTCTCCAAAAATTTCGACATCAGTATAAACGTCTAAATCATTTAAAAAGTCATAATATTTTCTTATATAAGCGACTTCAACTTGTCCGTTGTGGTCGATTCTTTGATCGTAGTATCCGTATGACCAAAGCATTGTAACACCTACCATTGGCATTTGAAGATATCCGGCAGATTGCATGTGTGAACCTGCTAAAAATCCTAAGCCTCCGGAATATGTGCTAAGTGATTGATCCATTGCTATTTCCATTGAAAAATAAGCTACATTAGGTAATGACATAATATTCCTTCTTTTTTTTGTGTACTCTTCAACTATTGATTATATCTCTAATCAAGTCTAATAATAGAATAATAGACCTAGATATCTTAACAATAACATAGCATATTTTCAATAAAAGTGAGTTTTTTTTTGCGAAATTCAACCATTCGGTCGAAATTTCGCTTGCTCACTGAAATTTTGGAACGCTAATTGTTAATTTTTGTAAACATATTCTTTGAAAAATTAATCCTAAAGTATTAATTACATGTAATTATGTATCTAAAATTATATTTGTAATTCGTTCTGCTGACATGTTAAGACAATCAAGGCTTTGACACGTTGTTTGTCTTTTGTCCCAAAGGCAAGGTTTTAATTTGCAAGAATCATTTGCTTTTAAAGGTATAACCAATTCTGATTGAGGAATAAGTTTTTTATCATCAGTTGGTCCAAAAACTACATAAGTTTTTGTTTTTACCGCTACTGCAATATGTAATGGGGCAGAATCTGAACATACAAATTTTTCTGATTTTGCAATTAATCCTGCAAGGTCTATCAAGCTTTTTGTTTTACCAAAGTAGTCAATAAAATTCTCACTATCTTTATTACAAATAGTTTTTCTTATAGTTTCGATACATTCTGCATCATCAGGACCACCGGCAAGGATTACTTTTTTTCCGTTTTCTATTAAAATATCAATAATTTTTGCCCATTTTTCAGCTGGAATAGTTTTTATCATACCCTTGTTTATGCTCATTTTGCTTACTCCTGGGTGAATTAAAACTGTATTTTGTACTTTTTCTTGTTGTTCTAATTTGATTTCAGGCAATAATGTTTTTTGTTCTGTTATCGGTGTTATTAAATCGTGGTACATATTTACTGCATATTGCTGTTTATTTAATGCAACAGCCTTTGTAAGTAAAATCTGACTAAGTTTGCCTGTATTATATCCATATTTTTTTTCTGTTCCGATGAGAGCCAAAATTATGCTCATAAAAGGATTCCCGCCAGCAGAAACTGACAAATCAAAATGCTTGAATTTTGCTTTTGTAATAAATTTAAAAAGTTCAATATATTTATTTTTATTTTTATTTTTTATATCAACTAAAAATGTTTCATCAATAATATCTGTTAAAGATGTAATTCCTTTGCTTCTTGGTTCAAGTGCAAGTGCAATTTTAGCATTTGGAAATTCTTTTTTTAAAGAAATAATTGTTGGTAAAAATAGAATTTCATCTCCGATTCCGCCAAAATTTATACATAATATTTTTTTTATATTTTCCATAACTATAATTATATTTCAAACAAGAAAAATGAAAAATTATTTTTTATCCGATTTCTTTTAAATCTAATTTATATCCCAAAATATCGCAAATTAAAACCATTTCTGAAAATTTTAGCGAATTACGTTCTATTTTTGCTCTTACATTAAATCGTGTATATTTTACTTGCGATAATTCTTTCATTCGTCTTGCAAGCTCCGCAATAGAAACTTTTTTCCTATATAGTAATAGCCTGACAAGTTCTCCTGTATTTGTTTTTGTATCGATTTTTATTTCTATTCCCATAACAAAATTATAATGGATTTTGTTAGATTTTGTTATTATATAAAAATTGTGTTATTATGATAAAATATTGTTAACAATATAAAAATAAATTATCATTTGTATTAAGATTGTTAAAGAG
>JAGOIO010000126.1 GCA_017995595.1 bacterium
TCTTCCATATTACTTTTGAAGCTTTCCATATCATTTGAATTTTTGCCAGCTTCATCACTTAAACTGTTTCCGTTTTGGTCTGTAATGAATACTTTGTCAGGAGTTAATCTTGGAATTGCGTAGGCTACAAGGTTCTTTATTGCTTTAACTTGTCCTGATTGAAGTTTATATCCGGGGTTTAAAATCAACATTACAGAGGCACTAGGATTTTCATCTTCATCTTGGAAAATAGACCTGTCAGGGTCTGCAAGTTGAAGTCTTACGCTTTTTATTCCGCTCATTTTTTCGATAGAACGTGTTAATTCGTCTTGAAAAATTCTTTGTTTTGTTAATTTATTTTTAAAATCTGTTGAACCAAGTTGCATATTGTCCAAAAGTTCAAATCCGGGGTTTGAATTTTTAATCAAATCATTTTCTGCAACATAAACTCTTAATTCATCTTTTTTATCTGCAGGTACAAGGATTGTCTTTTGGTCATCTGCTATTTTATACGGATATCCGTTTTTCTTTAAGTTTTCAACAATGCTCACGGCATCTGGTTCTGAAAGGTCTGTATATAAAACTGCCCAATTTGGTTCCATTGATTTTACAAGAAAAAATGTGGCTACAATAGCTGTAACTACTGTCAATGCGACAAGTCCGAACTTTTGTGCAACGTCTAATCCGTTCCATAATTTTTTAAAATCGTCAAACATCAGTTTTGCATAGTTAGTACTCAATTTTTTCCCCTTAGTCGATTATCCCTCATCATACTTATACTATAACCTTTTTTTGTCTGCTTTTCAATTATGTAAACATAATTTACATCAGATAGATGATGTATTGTAAAGAAAGGTTTAGATAGATGAACTTTTTTGTGAAAATCTAGATTTATCAGATGAAATTTTAGAGCTTATAAATTTGCATAAATTAAGACGCTTTGCCCCTTTTGAACGTACTTTAAAACTTTAGCATGTGTTTTTGTCCATTGTACAATTTTGTAAGTCGTTTGGTCTTGTATGCTTGTATCATAAGGAAGATATATCCAATAATGTCCTTTTAATTTCTTTAGCTCTGCTAAATATTTTACAAAATCATTTTCATATTGTTTGTATTCAAGTTGGTTTTTTCTCTTAAAGAAAGAGGAATAGTAGAAATATTCGCAATTAGAACTTTGTGTTATAAAAATTTTGTCTGTTGATTTTATATTTTTGTTGATAACTTGCATTAGTTCTCTTGGAATTTCGGATTTAGTATAAGTTTTTAAAAGTGCAAATTTAGTCATAAAAAATCCGTTCAAAACAAAAACGATTCCGATTAGTCCAATAAGTAGTGTACTTACTATTTTTCTGTCTTTTTGTACAAATTCAAGAGGAAAGACAAAAAATATTATAAAAAATGGTGCTAAAAACAAGATAACTCTACCTAAAAACGGGTAAATCTTAAAAATAGAACTTATGCACAGAGCAAGTACTGCCAAGGTCAAATATGCAGTAAAATCTTTTCGTTTTAAAAATAAGGAGCTTACAAAACCAGTTGCAATTATACAAAGCATGTAAATATCAAACTTTATAGGAGCAAAAAAGTATTTTGTATTTTCAAGCAGAAGAGCCAAAAAATTTGAAAAATCTTTTTTTATAAAATCTTGTCCCCAATAACCAATCATTCCTGTACTATTATGAGAAAATGTACTGAAAACATATATTTTTGCATATAAAAAACAGCTTATTAAAAAAACGATTGCAATTGTTGAAACATTATTGAGACCTTTTCTTTTTGCAAAAAGAATAAGCAAGCCTCCAAGAATAAAAAATACAGAAATAAACGAAAACCAGATGCTTAAAAAAGTTAATAAGGCAAAAAAGATTGTTGATTTTTTACTCAATTTTTCGGGATTTAGCTTTAAAAAAGCAAGAGTAACAAGTAAAACAACAAGAACATCTGTTGAATATTGTTTTAGCTGGTAAGAATAATTAATTAATGCAAAATTTATTGCAAAAAAGGCGTTTGCAAAAAGTTTTGTTATTTTCTTTTCAAAAATTTCTTTAGTAATAAAATAAAAAACAAAAATTGAAAAAATACTTGATATAAAAGGTATTGCAACCATAATCATATCTGCAAAAGCGACATTTGTCCCGACTTTACAAGCATCAAATAATGCTTTTATCGAAATTAAAAATAATGGTGGTGCAACTTGTAAAAATCTCAACTCTCCAAAAAGTTCAAAATAGCTTTTGGTTTTGATATTCCATGCTAATGCACATTCATCATGCCAAAGTGATGGGTTTGCAATATAACATTTTGCTCTCAAAAAAATTCCGACGGCAAAAATAATCAGCAGTAAAAAATTAAACAGGTTAAAAAAGTTTTTTTTCTGATTATTTTTGCTTTTACCTGAATTTTCACTTCGTTTTACTGCTTTTTTCTTTGTCTTTTTAACTGTCATTTTAAAATTTTTCTAATTTATATTTTTTTCAAATCCGCAATGCTAGGGTCTAAAAGTCGTCTGCCGATTTTTTCATTTTCAAACAAAATTGAGCAAAGTGTTTTATTTCCGTAGCTAATCATTTTTTCAACACTACCGTTTCCGTATTTAGGGTGTGAAACTTTATCTCCTTTGTTAAATTCGTTTGCATTTACTGAATTTTGTTGAGGAATATCTGCGTTATAAACAGGTAACATTGAACCTTCTGATTCTGTTACAGGTAAAATGTCATCATCAAGTTGGCTTTCTATCTCAGAAGTTCCGCTATCAAAAGGATTTCCTGCAGGTGAAGAGTTTTGAAGCAAATCGTCAATATCATTTGTCAAATTTGTTTCATCAATGGGTTCTTCGTTCAAAACTTCTTCTTGAGGTGTACTTTGAGTAATTTCATCGAAAATATCATCTTGCACATTTTCATTTTGAGAAAATTCTTCTTGATTTGTTTCTTCTTGAGGAAATTCAGAAATTTGAGTAGCTTCTTGAGCACTTTCTAAATTATTATCATTTTGTTCAGGAGTAATATTTTCTTGAGCAACATTTGAAGTCTCCTCATCAGGTAAAACTTCCATTCCAAATCCTTCTGTTGTCTCATTTTCGCTTAACCCTTGAATAAAATTCAAATCTTCTTCATTGAATTCTCCATCACCAACTGTTGGAAATTCTGCATCAAGCGGAGTTTGTTCAATATCAGAAGACGTTTGAGGTTCAACAATAGTTTCTTCTGTTGTTTGGTCATTTTCTGTAATAATTTCTTCTGAAGGCAATTCTTCTTGTTCTACTGTGTCATTTTCAGAATTGATTTCATCGGCAATTTGCGTTGCAAGAATTTCTGCATTTTCAGGTGTTACTTCTGTGTCTAAGTCTAAATCTTCAAATTCACTGTCAGAATTTTGTTCTGTTTCTTGAAAATTTGTATCTTCATTAGGATTTTCATTCAAATCAGGTAATTCCTGCTCATCTTGTACAGGTTGAATTTCTGAGTTTGTAACATTTTTTTCTAAAGTTTCACTTTGTTCTTGAGTTTCAGGAACTAAAGAGTCAGGAACTTCTATAAAACTTGGTGTTGCTTCAACAGGTACAGTTACAGGTACAGGTGAAGATACTTTTGTCTGTGGTTGTTCTTCTGCATTGTCAAAAGCTTGTTCTTCAAATGGTGGTGTTGTAAACATTGAAAGTTCCGGTGGCAAAGGCTTTTCTATCGGAACAACATTTATTGCTGGCTTTGCTGTTTCTTTTGTTTCAGTTTCTTCTTCTTCAACATCATTTTCTTCAACTCCCACATTTTCAATGAATTTTGTTTGCGGTTTGTCGTTCAATTTAACAATTAATGGCACGTTATGTGTTTCTTTTCCAAAAATTACAAATTCCTGTGAGTTTAATTTTTGCAAGAAAATATTGTAGCTTGCGAAATCGCTCTGTTGTTGAATTGGAGCAAATAAAATTAAATTTCTTGAAAGTTGTTTCAACTCTGCCAAATACTTGTAATTATATGAGCAAATTACTGAAGGATAAATATTTTTCTTAGAATAAAGGTGTTTCAATAATTTCTTGTCAGAAGTTTCATCTGCAACATCTGTTATAACGTAATATTTACCTTTTGTTTCGCTGATTGCTGATATTGTATAGAAAACATATTCTCGTTGGAAATTGTCGTCAAGCTTTGACATATCAATTACCGTAACATTTTCATTTAATATAGAATTTTTAAGGCTGTCAATTTCTTCTTTTCTTTCTGCGAAAAGTCCTTCTGCCTTAAATTTTAGTAATTTATTCTTTAACAAGATAAGCTGAACAATGCCTAATTCGTTATATTGCTTATCAACTACATCTTTAAAGGTATCAAATGGCAAAAATTTATCGGGAAGTGTTTGAATATAATTTTGAACTTCAAGTAAGATGTCTTGGATTAAGGCTCTGCATTCAGCCGTTGCTTCATCAAGACCTTTTTTATATATAAAATTAATGGTATCGTAATTCAGCGGAAGCTTAAAATCTCCGCCTGCGGTAATTTTATTCCCGAAATTTAAGGTCCCTCTTTTATCAAAAATAACAACATGAGCTTTTTTTGATGCAAGCTGGGCTTGCAAATTGTTAAGTAAAAGTTCATTATTTTCTGCTCTTTCAGAGCAAATAAGAAGCTTTTGCTCAAAAAGTTTTTGGTCTAAAACAAGTTCTTCTTTTTGTTGAGCAATATCTCCAAGTAAAATTTTCCTTTTTGAAGGA
>JAGOIO010000012.1 GCA_017995595.1 bacterium
TCAAGAGTAACTTCGTCGGTTGCACAAACTTTTTCACCGTTTTCAATTCTTTTTATAAGTTCCGGTAATTCATATAAATTATGTGGTCCAAAAACTAAGTCAACAAACGGCATTCTCTCAAAAACGTTTTTTTGAGCTTGTTGTGCTACGCAACCGCACATTGCAATTTTTAAATCAGGACGAGATTTTCTTTTCCATTTGCCCCAAAGCCCCATTCTGCTATAGGCTTTGTCTTCTGACAGTTGTCTTATAGAACAAGTGTTTATTATAAGTAAATCAGCACTTTTTGAACCTTTTAATTCTGTTACTTCTTCATATCCCAAACATTCAAGCATACCAAGCATTCTTTCGGTATCTGACTTGTTCATTTGGCAACCCAATGTTTCTATATAGACTCTTTTCATTTATTCCTTCTTTATTCTAAACTATTTAATTTTATAATTTGATTATATAATAAATATTCAGATAAAAGAAGTGAATTTTTTATCTTCTTTTTTGTCCACGTTTTCCACGACCTGAACGGTTTATAGAAGTATTTCTGTTGTCGTTATTATTATTTTCGGTTTTATCTGTTGATTTACCTTTTGATTTACCTGAACTTTTTTTTGTTGATTTTGTTTTGCTTGCTTTATCCGTTGAGGCTTTATCTGTTGAAGCAGCTTCTTCTTTGCAAAGCTTCATTGGCTCATAGTGCCACATATCTTCTGTTGTATCTTTTGCAACTTTCTTGTCGTCATTTCTCCACAAAATATCAGAAATATATCCGCCTCTAAGTTCAGGGGTATAAACTTTTTCATTTTTGTCATAAAGTCCGTCTGTCAAAGTATCCGTAAATTTATCAAAGCTTTTATCATTTTCTAAAACTTCATATTTTTTTGCAAAATTTTCGTTTGTGAACAATCTGTCAACATCATTTTTTGCAAGTCCTATCGTATCTCCGATAATGTTTAAAAAAGATTTATCTTTATTCTCAGGCTTTTTAAGATTTTCTGCTATATTCTTGATAAATTTAACAGCATCATTTTGGTCTTTGTCTTTCATTTCTTCTTTTGGTAAAAATTCAGAAGCTTTTTCAAACTTGTCTGTCATTTCAGCTTTTCTTGAAGTGTTCTCAAAACCTGCAAAAAGATTTTCTAAAAATTGTCTTTTGTGAATGCCTTCAAGCTTTACTCCAAAAGAAGCTTTTGGGCTAGTTGTGTTATTTACTGAACTTATACTTAACATTAATAAAATACTCCATAATCTGATAACTGTGTTTTTGTTTTATAACTTCTAAAAAACTTTTTTGCTACATGTTTAAGAAATTTTAAGTGGTGTTTTTCTTCAAACGAAATACGCTATTTTAATCATATTTTTTTTGTGCTACCCTAAATTTATAAGTACAAAATAAAGGAAAATAAAATGAGTATAGTTGACGATTTACCTACGGTTTACGATGCGAACGCTACCGAAGAAGAAATGTATAAGTTTTGGGAAGACAATGAGTTATTCAAGGCTGATAATAAGAGTAAAAAACCGCCTTATTCAATAGTAATTCCACCACCAAATGTTACCGGAGTTCTTCACATGGGGCATGCTTTAGATGAAACGCTTCAAGATATACTTGTAAGATATCACAGAATGGCAGGCTATGAGGCACTTTGGATTCCCGGAACTGACCACGCTGGTATCGCAACACAAAATGTTGTTGAAAAACAACTTAGAAAAGATGGCAAGTCTCGTTTTGACTTAGGAAGAGAAAAGTTTTTAGATAAAACTTGGGAATGGGCAAATGCTCATAAATCAAGAATTTTAGACCAATGTAAAAGATTAGGTGCATCTTTTGACCGTTCAAGAGAAAGATTTACCTTTGATAAAGGTTGCTCTGAGGCTGTTAAAGAAGTTTTTGTAAAATTATATGAAAAGGATTTAATTTATAAAGGTACTTATATTGTAAACTGGTGTCCTCGTTGCCAGAGTGCTATTTCTGATGTTGAAACAGAATACGCAACTGAAGACGGACATTTGTGGGAAATTTCTTATCCGCTTAAAGATGAAATGGGTGCAATTGTAATTGCAACAACTCGTCCTGAAACAATGTTTGGTGATACTGCGATTGCAGTTAATCCTACTGATTACAAATACAAAGATTTAATTGGTAAAACGGTTTGTATTCCTCTTACCGGAAGACAAATTCCAATTATTGCAGATGATTATGTAGATAAATATTTTGGTACAGGAGCTTTAAAAATCACTCCTGCTCATGACCCTAACGATTTTGAAGTCGGAAAGAGACATAATCTAAAGCAAATTAAAGTTATAGATGAGCAGGGTAAAATGAAGTCTTGTCCTGAAGTTCCACAAGAAATTCAAGGTTTGACAAGAGAAGATGCAAGAATTAAAACTGTTGAAATGCTTGAAAAGCAACAAGCACTTTTAAGAATTACTCCTCATGTTCACAATGTCGGCAAATGCCAGCGTTGCGGTACAACTATTGAACCGTTGCTTTCTGAACAGTGGTTTGTAAAAATGGAACCACTTGCAAAAGAAGCTATTGCCGCTGTTAAAGACGGTAGAATTAAATTTATTCCTGAAAGATGGGAAAAGAATTACCTTGGTTGGATGGAAAATATCAGAGATTGGTGTATTTCTCGTCAACTTTGGTGGGGACATCAAATTCCTGCTTATTACAACAATGAAACCGGGGAAATGGTTGTTGCAAAAGAAAATCCTGATCCTGAACATTACACTCAAGATTCAGACGTTCTTGATACTTGGTTTTCATCAGGCTTGTGGCCGTTCTCAACTATGGGCTTCCCAAATACAGAAACTGATGACTATAAAAAATTCTACCCTACAAGCGTTTTAGTTACAGGTTTTGATATAATCTTCTTCTGGGTTGCCAGAATGATTACTATGGGCTTGGAATTTACAGGAAAAGCACCTTTCCCTGTCGTTTATATTCATGGTCTTATCAGAGATGAAAAAGGTCAAAAAATGTCTAAATCTAAGGGAAATACTATTGATCCGGTTAAAATTATTGACAAATATGGCTGTGATGCTTTAAGATTCACAATGACATCTCTTTGCACATACGGCGGTCAAGATATAAAAGTAAGCGACGAAAAATTTGAATACGGAAGAAATTTTGCAAACAAAATTTGGAACGCTTCAAGATTTGTTTTAATGAACCTAGAGGGTGTTGATACTAATCCTATTGATATGTCAGCATTAACACTTCCTGATAAATGGATTTTGGATAAGTTAAACAAAACATCAAAACTTATTAATGAAAATATCATCAATTACAGAATCGGTGAAACTGCACACGTTTTGTATGACTTTTTCTGGGATTCTTTCTGCGATTGGTATGTTGAAATTGCAAAAATTCAGCTTCAAGATGAAAAATTAAAGGCAAATACTCAAAGAGTTTTGAAATATGTTCTTGATATGACATTAAGATTGATTCACCCTGTAATGCCTCATATTACGGAAAAAGTTTATTCATTAATTCCAAACCACGAATTTAAGGGTATTATTGTTGCCGACTTCCCTCAATACAAAGATGAACTTGCTTTTGAAAAAGAAGCAAAGCAAATGGAACTTGTAATTGAAACAATTAAATCTTTAAGAAATGTTCGCCAAAGTTTCAATATTTCACCATCAGTTAAAGTTAATATTGAAATCAGAGCTGACGAAAAGCAAAAACCTGTTTTTGAAAGTGTAATTCCTTACATAAAACGTCTTGCTCGTGTAGAGAATGCAACTTTTGGTGAAGTTGATGCTCCAATTCCAAGTAAATGTGCAACTGCAGTTGTAAGCGATTTTAAAATTGTAATTCCTCTTGAGGATTTAATCGACTTGAATGCAGAAATTGCTCGTCAACAAAAAAAATTGGACAAGTTGACTGCTGAAAAGAATTCATTGACAGGTAGAATGTCAAATGAAAAATTCACATCAAAGGCTCCAAGAGAAGTTATTGAGCAAACTGAAGCTAGAATTGAAGAATTGACTTTGCAAGAAAATGAGATAGAAAAGCTGATAAAATCTTTTAAGTAAAATTATTTATTAAATAAATTGTTAAGCTTATTTTTAACATCATTTTGGGTTGATTTTTGTTCATCATTAAATAAGCCAATCTTAATTGTAGGTGCATTAGCCGTAGGGTTTATTTTGCCTGAAAAAAGTCTGGAATCAGAATTTGGGAAAAATGTTTCTAACTTGTGTACCATATTATTATATTTCTTTTCAGCAGCAAAACCGGCTTTTCTTGCTTGACGTTCAACGAGTTCATTCTCATATATCTTAAAACCTTTGTTTGACAATGCTTGACCTATTGTTGGCAAAGATGCTTTCTTAAAGCCCTTGCCTATGTCATTTAATAAATCTCTGATCGTATTTTTAATAGGCAAAAGAGACATATTCAAATGAAGTAAATAAAGGCGTTCTTTAAGTGGCATCAGTTGATTTTGGTCGTTTCTTATATTTAACCAATCATGTCTTATTTCATACTGGTGAGAATGCTTAAATTCATGATTTATTGTATTTACAAGAGTGCTTTTGTTAGAATCTTTGTCATTTATCCATATATTATGTTCACTACATAATCCAAGTAAAAAATCTTTATTAAGATCTTGAGTCATTACATTAACAGGCTCTTTTACATCTTGATTTCTTTGTGCATAATACTTTACCGTATCAACAAAATCTTTTGTCGAATATCTTGTCGTTGGAAGATATTCGTCATATTTATGAAGTTCTTCAAAATTGTTTGTAACATTACCATCAATATTCAAAAGCTTTAAATGTCCGTCGTTGTTTCTGTATGAATTGATTTCAAGGTATCTTCTTTGTTCTTTAGGTGAAAGTTCCTCAAAAACTTGATTTTCTACTCTTCCGTCAAAATCATATTTTCCTGTCAATTTAGAATGAGATATACCTTTTTTACCATTTTTAAAGTTTATGAATTTTTCTCTGCTAATTCTTTCGATATTATTATTATCTAAAAAATTACGATTAACAATACGGCTCTTTTCACGAATAAAATATTCACTCTCTACCGTTTTTTTGTTTCCTGAATCAATCATAAAGCGTTTTATCATTTGTCCGTCTTTATTATAGAAAGTTTGAATATCTTTTTCGCCTTTTCCAAAATCAGTTAAGACTCTTACAAAATCGTAACTAACAGCATCTTTACAAGAGTTTTGAACAGATTTACTGTCTTTTATTGCTATCTTCAGAGTCTTTTCTGCTAATTTAAAACCGTTTACGTTAAATCCCATTTCTAATCCTAAACTTAATAACCAACCTTATATATATTTAAAGTCATGTTTGTCATAAAAATTGCCTGAAAATGTTAAAAAAATCCAATATTTTAGAAATTAAAATATCGGATTTTTGAAAATAATTTTTGAAAATAAATTAATCAATAAAATTAATTGTTCCAACTTTAACTTTTTCTTCAACTGAATTTGGATTCTTTGTGAAATTAGCAACTATATTTTTAATTGCTTCTTTAATCATATCCATTTTTCCGGATTTTGCATCAACAGGAACAGATGCAAGTTTTAGTCTGTTAATTGAAAATTGGTTTCCATATTCACGTTCATATTCTTTTTTGTAAATATTCATTGTTGTTGAATGATTTTTTCCTGTTGTAAATTCAACATTAACACCTTGATTTTCAGCAAATCTTCCAACAGAGCGTTGTGAAGATTTCAAGATGGCTTTATCATTTTTCGATACATTTGGTTTAATAACCGCATTGTTTAAGTATTCTGCATTTCTTTTTGCAATTTTGTTTAAAACTGTTTTCTTTGGGTAAAAATGTTGTAGGGCAAAATTAATTTTCATAGTTTAAGCAAATCCTTTCTTTATATTTCCATTTTTATTCTACAACACTCAATTACTATAGTCATAGTTCTTGAAGTTTTATAACAAATTTATTAATTTCGGAATAATATCTAAAGCATCTCCGACAATTCCAAAATCCGCATTTTTGAATATTGGAGCGTTTTTATCAGAATTTATTGCGATAATATGTTCTGCCCCATTTATTCCAACCTGATGTTGAATAGCACCTGAAATTCCGCAAGCTATATACAATTTTGGCGTAATAGTTTTTCCTGTTTGACCAACTTGGAGTTCGTGATTAACCCACCCTAAGTCAACGATGGCTCTGCTTGCTCCAACTGCACCGTTTAATTTGTTTGCAAGCTTTTCGATAAGTTTAAATCCGTCTTTAGACTTCATTCCTTTACCTCCTGCAACAACAATTTCTGCATTATCAAGTCTTGATGTTGTGGTTTGATGATTTTTTATAAATTCTATTAATTCAATATTTTTACTAATATTGTCTAATTCATAATTAAAGTCTATAAATTCTGTTTCTTTTGGTTTGAAATCTTTAGTTATTTTTATAACATGCGGTCTAACAGTAGCCATTTGTGGTAAATTTTTACACAAAATAGTTGCCATTAGGTTTCCGCCAAACGTCGGACGAGTTGCAGAAAGTTTTAAATCTTCATTAATATCAAGTTTTGTACAATCTGCAGTTAATCCTGTATTGAGTGCTGATGAAATTCTAGGTGCTAAATCTCTACCTTGCGTGGTTGCTCCGATTAAAACTATTGTTGGGTTAATTTGTTTTATTGCTTTTATTGCATAATTTGAAAAATATTCATTTGAATACTCTTCTAATTCTTTATTCTTTATAAAAAATGCTTTGTCAAAGCCCATAGCTTTTATATCGTTATAAATAGTTTCATTTATCTCTGATGTTGTGATTAATAAAATATCCTTTTCGCATTCATCAAATTTTTCTGAAAGTTGTTGTGCGGTAAAAGCAAGTTCTTTTACAACAGGTGCAAAAACTTTTTCTCTTGTTATTTCGCCATATATTAAAATTTTTTCATTCATCTACTTGCTCCACATCTTTATTTTATCAACGAGCTTAGTGAGACTGTCTTTTTCCTGACATAAAACCGTTTCGCACAAGTGCTTTTGCTCAGGGCGAAAAGCTTTGCTTACAAATGTTGGAGAGCCTTTTATTCCGATATCTTCAATCGGTAAATTTATGTCCTCATGCGTGTAAGTTTCAATCTTTGAATTATGTGCTTTGATAAATCCTCTTATAAGTGGTCGTCTAAGTTCATAATCACCTTTTAACATACAAAAAAGTGCAGGAAGTTTAACCCTTAAAATTTCAATTCCGTCTTCAACTTCTCTTTGAACTATTGCAAACCCGTCTTTTATACTTTCAATTTTTTTTACGTAAGTTACAGAAGGAATGTTTAAGTGTTGAGCAATACTTGGAGGCGTTTGTGCGGTATCGCCGTCAGTTGCAAATTGTCCGCAAATTATCATATCAAAGTCGCTACACTTTTCACTTATTGCTCTTGCAAGAGTTTTTGAAGTTGCAACCGTATCCGCTCCGGAGAATTTCTTATCAGATAATAAAATTCCCTTGTCAGCACCAACGCTCAAGGCTTTTTTTAATACCTCTTTAGCTTGGTTTGGACCCATTGTGATTACAGAAATATTTGTATTTTTTTCTATGTCTTTTATTTTTAAAGCGGTTTCTATTGCATAGGTATCAAAAGGGTTTATTATACTTTCAACGCCTTCTCTTTTTATTGTATTATTCTCTGTCCATTTTATATCGGCAGTATCAGGTACTTGCTTTATGCATAGCACAATATTCACTAAAATCTCTCCAAAATTGATTTTTAATTTATTTTATTTTATTAACCTTTTTTAGATTGCTTGCTTTGAATTTCTAATGCAGAATTGTATGCCATAACATACATTGAACACATTTTATAATTTTTCAAATACCAAGCACAACGTTCTTCTGTACAAACAACTTCAATATTGTTTCCTGCACTCATAAGTGGACAAAATGGTATATTTTTTTGTGGCATTGAACAAGTCTCCTTTTATTTTGAACCCATTTTTAATAAGTTGCAATTTTCATCACGTTTTTTTTCAATTTCTTTATAAATTTTTGTTCTGTTTATAACTTCATCAAAATCTATTTTGTGAGCATCAAAGTCAGGACCGTCAACACAAGCAAATTTAACTTCTCCGCCAACCGTAATTCTGCAAGCACCGCACATTCCTGTACCGTCAACCATTATCGGATTCATACTTGCTTCTGTATGAATACCTTTGTCTCTTGTCAAGTTTGCAACAGCTCTCATCATTGGCATTGGGCCGACTGCTATTACATAATCAACTTTTTCTTCACCCATAATTTTTTCTAAAACTTGAGTTCCGAAGCCTTTTATTCCCAGTGAACCGTCATCTGTTGTAATGAATAATTCTGTACAAGCATCTTTCATTTTATCTTGCCAGAAAATTAAATCTTTATTTCTTGCACCCATAATCATATAAACCTTATTTCCTGCTTCTTTAAAAGCTTTTGAAATAAGATAACATGGTGCAGCTCCGTATCCGCCTGCAATACAAACAACAGTTCCGTATTTCTTTATATCTGTAGGTTTTCCTAAAGGTCCAACTACGTCTGCTATTTCATCTCCAACTCCAAGTTCTGCAAGTCTTTTTGTTGAAAATCCTACTGCCATAAATACTATTGTAAGTTCACCTTTTTCACGGTTTACATCAGCAATTGTAAGAGGAACTCGCTCCCCATTTTCATCAGCTCTAAATATAATAAACTGACCTGCTTTTGCATTTCTTGTTACAAATGGTGCTTCAATCTTTATTTCGTATTGATTGGGGCAAAGTTCTTTTTTTGCTAAAATTTTATATCCCATGAATATTTCCTTTTGAATTTATACATTACAACACAACACATTATATAACAAAAAATATTTAATGTGCAATATCGCCGTATTAATTAATATGATTTATGATTTACAAATCATTAACCCAAGAGTTACTTTCTAAAGAATCAGGAGTTTGGATTAATACAGGGCGTTTTACTGTAGTCTTTAATTTTACAGGCTCTATATTTTGTTTTATTTCAGGCTCTGTAACCTTTTGTGCAACTTCAATGGTTTTAATTTTTATAGGCATTTGCGGAATTTTATTAGGCATAGTTACGTATGTCGGAACTAGTCTATCTTCAACATACATTGCAATTTCAGGTGAAATTACCGTAGTTGAATAAAATTTTATTTTATTTAATTGCTCTGATGCAGGTGCAAAACTGTTTGCTACAATTCTTAATTCATCAGCCCTTATACTTTTGGTATAAGTTTTTTCCCATAAAATCTCTTCCTTATCTACGTCAACAAGTGTTGCAAAGGTATTTAATCTATAAGACGGGTCTATGTATTCAGCACCGGGTAGGTTTATAAATGCCCACCAAGAACGCTTTAGAAAATAATTCTGAGCATCTGTTGTGCTTGAAATTAATAAAACTTTGTTTGTTCTAAAAACTCTTGCAAGTGCTTTTAAATCTATAAAATCAACATTACAGTTGTATTTGTATTCTTTTATTGATTTAAGTGCAAGTTCTCTAATTCTTGTACTGCTTCTCAGTGCATCTCTAACTTCCTTCATACTAACTATTTGAAGTCTTTTACTTGATTTCAGATTGTTTATAACGTCTGTTGCAAACATAACTGATGAATCTGGAAATACTGCGTAGTTTGTACTGTTAAATTGTATATCATCAGGTAATACAAGCAATCTCTCAGATGCAAAAACTCCTTGTGTTGTTAAAAATACTATTGCTATAATTAAAATACTTTTTAAAAATAATTTCATAACCTTGCTCTTCTTATTTTATCCCAATATTAACCTTTTAATTATCGGGCATTGTCAGACTTTTTAAATCATTTAATCAAAGTATTTTATAAAGCTTAAAATTATGTTTCTACTTAAAAAAATCATGTTATCATTATATATGTACAAGTTATATTAAAAGGAAATTTATGAAGAAAAAATTTATAATAGCAATTGCAATTATTGCTTTTTGTCTTGTAGCTACTATTGGAGCTTGTGTATATGCTATTGCTCCTTTGCAGAATTTAAAACCGTCTGATTATAATATCGGAATATCTTATCAAGACGAAATGAAAACCGATAAACCTGCAGTTGTACTCTTTTATGCAAATTGGTGTACTTATTGTAAGCATTTTATGCCTGAATATAAATTGCTTTCTGAATTATACAGTAAGGATTTTAATTTTGTAATGGTGGATATTGATGCTCCTGAGTACCAAAAAATTGTGAAAGATTATTCTGTTGCAAGCCTTCCGTCTATGTACATTGTTGACCCTGCGATAGATAATAGAGTTTTGATAAACAATGCTCTTTACTCAAATCTTTTTGCAGTAAGAGTTGAGATTGAAAGATATATAAGAATAAGAAAATTAATAAATATTCCGACCAAGGACAAAAAATAGTTAAATAAAGGTAAAAATAATATGAAATTATACAACACGTATTCACAAAGCGTAGAAGAATTTAAACCGATAGAAGAAAATAAGGTAAAAATGTATGTTTGCGGTCCAACTGTTTATGATAATGCACATCTTGGACATGCAAGATGTTACATTACTTGGGACGTTTTGTACAGATTCTTAAAATTCAAAGGATATGACGTAACATATTGTCGAAATGTTACTGATGTTGATGATAAAATTTTAAAAAAAGCTGATAAGGCAGGAATTTCACCAGATGAAGTTGCAAAAAAATATTATGACTCTTTTACAAATAGTATGAAAGCCTTGAACAATCTTCAACCGGATATAGAACCTTTTGCAACAAAAACTTTAGGCGAAATGATTGCTCTTGTTAAGCAACTTATTGCATCAGGTCATGCCTACGAAGCTGATGGCGATGTCTATTTTAGAGTGAAAAGTTTTTCAGATTACGGGAAGTTGTCAAAACAACCGATTGATGATTTAGAGTCTGGAGCAAGAGTTGAAACTTCAGATATAAAAGAAAATCCGCTTGACTTTGCACTGTGGAAACGTGATGAAAAATTCGGATATAAAAGTCCTTGGGGTGTTGGTCGTCCCGGGTGGCATATTGAATGCTCTGCTATGAGTAGAAAATATTTGGGTAAAACTCTTGATATTCATGCTGGCGGTGCTGATTTGATATTTCCTCATCATGAAAATGAAATTGCTCAATCTGAGTGTGCAAATAATTGTAAATTCGTAAATTATTGGTTACATAACGGTTTTGTTACTATTAATAAAGAAAAAATGTCAAAATCTTTAGGTAATTTCTTGACAATAGACAGTTTGTTAGAAAAATATGATGCAAATACAATAAGATTGTTCATCTTGACAAATCATTATAGAATGCCTGTTGAATTTTCAAATGAATCCTTAACTTCAGCCGGTTCTGGGGCAAGAAGATTATATAATGCCGTAAATGAAGCAAGAAAAACTGTAAAAATAGATGAGTCTCTCGATATAAAAGAATTTGATGAATACAAATCTTTTACTGAAGCGATGGACGATGATTTGAATACATCAAAGGCTTTGGCGGTTCTTTTTGACCTCGCAAATAAAACTAATAAAGAGCAAACTTCAAAAAATCTTACTTTACTTGTAAAACTTGCAGATGTTTTGGGCTTTGATTTTTCAAGAGTAGAACTTTCAGAAAATGAATTGAAGGATAAAATTATGCCTGTTGTACAGGAAGTTGGAATTGATATAGCAACAGACATTGTTGCAGATGAAATAATGCAACAAATAATTGATGTAAGAAAGACTGCAAGAGCTGAAAAGAATTGGGATATTGCAGATAAAATAAGAATAGCTTTGGATAAAGCAGGAATTATATTAAAAGATTCAAAGGAAGGAACAACGTGGGAAGTCAAATAAAAACCGTATTAAGACTTATTTGTTGCCTTGTCTTTTTTATATTTTTTGCTACAACAACTTCTTATGCTCAAAATCTACAACTTCCAAAATCGGAAATAAGGGTTGCGATTAATAACTTAGGCTTTCATGGATACACGTATAATAAGATTTCACTATATGCTCAAAAGCAATATTTTGTTTACGATAAATCAACTTGGCAACAAATTGCAACCATAGAGCCAACTGATGTTTTGAATATAGCTTTAAATAACGGGAATTATGACTTAACTCTAAATGACGATACTCCATTGTTAACACAAGTTCAAGGCGATTTAGTAATAACTTGTCAAGGTGGATTGATTGGTGTTCAAGGTCTAAAAAGAGCAGGTAAAGATGCTATTTATCGTGGAAAATTTGAAATTGACAGAGTTCCTAATAACAATAACTTGTTTTACTTAATAAATGTAGTTGATTTACAGTCTTATTTAAGAGGGGTTGTGCCAAATGAAATGCCTGTAACTTTTGGCTTAGAAGCACTAAAAGCTCAAACTATTGCGGCAAAAAATTATGTTTTAGCACCACGAACTTATAATAGAGCTTTTGATGTAGATGATTCTGTTGCAAGTCAAGTTTATTATGGTGCTAATTTAGAAGCTCCACTTGCAAATCAAGCTATTTCACAAACAGAGGGGCTTGTCGCTTTGTATAATTGGGACTTAATCACAGCCGTATTTTCATCAACCGCAGGCGGTTATACCGAAAGTTATGAAAATTCTTTCTCAGACCCCAGAACCGGAGCTTTTCCGTCATATCCGAAAGGCTATTTAAAGGCAAGACCTGATATATATAGCGTTCAACCTTTGAATACAGAGGAGGCTGCCAGAAAATTTTATTTATCAAAACCTGATTCTTATGATGTAAAATCTCCGTATTACAGATGGCAAAAAGTTTGGGGTGATGATACAGAGGGTGGAAACGGTATTCAGGAATTGCAAACCGTTTTGTCAAAAACTTTGCCTTCTATGTCAAAATCAGGCTTTGTTTCTCCAAAAGTTGAAGTTGGGGAAGATATTGGAAATTTGATTGCGATAAAAGTTCCTGTTCGTGGCGATTCAGGTAAAGCTATGACGGTTGATATTGTTACTGATAAAAATACTTATCATATTCAAAAAGAACTTGTAATCAGAAGAACTTTTCAAAAAAATAATATATCACTACCAAGTGCAAATGTAGTTTTTGATAACATTTATGACAAAAAACATAATCTCGTAAAAGTCGTTGCAACTGGTGGGGGCTTCGGGCATGGAGTTGGTATGAGCCAGTTTGGAGCAGGTTTTATGGGAACTTATTTGCATAAGCCTTTTGATAAAATTCTTAAAAGATATTATACAGGTATAACTATTTCAACTATTCCTGTAATTCTTTCTGCAAATTCTGCTCAACAGTCAATTACTCAAAATTTTTATGCTCCTTACAAGAGAGCAGTTTTGGTCGTTGATAATAAATATAAACTTTCTCATATAACAATAAATATAAATGGACAAGAAAAAGATATAATTTTGGCAAAAAATCCAATTTTGTCAGAGCGAATAACAAGGACAGATATTTCTTCTTTTGTAAATCCTAGGGCCAAAAATACGGTAACTTTTTGTTATCCGACAGAAGAGGGAAGTGAAAAAGGAATTAGATTATACATAGAACTGGTAGGAAAAGATGACAGCGAATACGAATATTAGTGAAAATCCCAAAGAAAGTAAAGAGCAAAGTGTGTTAAAAGCCGCATGGATTATTGCGGTAATTACGATAGTAAGTAAAATGATAGGTTTTATAAGAGATATTGTTGTTGCTGATGTTTATGGTGCATCAACTGTTTCCGATGCTTATTACTATGCTTATCAAATTCCGTCTTTGGCAATTGTACTTTTAGGTGGAATTGGTGGACCTTTTCATAGTGCTACGGTTGCCGTATTTACCAAAATGATACCTTCATTAAAGGAAAAACCTTCGGAAGAAGTTAACAGGTTATTTAATACGTTTTTAACTGCAACATTTTTATTCTTTGTTGTTGTTTCAGTTCTGTTATTTATATATGCAACGCCTGTAATGAAATTTATTATTTCAGATTCAAATCCGACTCTTGTCGCTCTTGCTGGGCAACATTTGAGGATAATGTCTCCTGTTTTGATTTCAGGTGGCTTGGTTGGAATTTATTATGGAATTTTAATTTGTTATAAAGAATTTGCACTTCCAAACTTTTCGCCAATGGTTATGAGTATTATAATTATTGCGATGATATTGATGATTCCTGATCATAATGGATATGTACTTGCAGTTGCAACAACTATTGGTGCAGTTTGCCAGTTCTTATTACAATTACCAAGACTTCATCAAATCGGTTTCAGATTTAGACCTAACTTGGATTTCTTTAATAATCCAAATTTTCATAGTATTTGTGAACTTCTCTTCCCTGCGGTATTGAGTTCAACTGTCGGACAAATTCATATTTACGTTGATATGTTTTTTGCATCTTCGCTTAAAGAAGGTGCGTGGACAGCTATTGGTTATGCAAATAGAATATTTCAATTCCCTGTTGGTATTTTAGTTACAGCTTTTCTCGTTCCCTTGTTTCCGATTTTTTCAAAACTCGTTTTTGAAAAAGATTTTGATGGTATCAGAAATTATTTTAATAAGGGCGTAGGTGTTTTATTCTTTGCCGCAATTCCTATTTTAATAAGTATTGTGGTTGTAGGATATGACGGAATAAGCTTGATATTTAAACATGGTGCGTTTGATTCTAAAGATGCATTTATGGTAACAGAAGCTCTTTGGTTCTTGTCTGTTTCAATAATTCCTTATGTATTTAGGGATTCTATAACGAGAGTTTATTATTCGTTTAATGATTCTGCAACACCGTTTATTGTTGCTTTTAGCTCAATAATATTAAAATTCTTTTTAAATTGGCTTTTGGTTGCAAAAATTCATCTTGGTGAAAGTGGAATTGGTGGAATTACCCTTTCAACTTCACTTGTAACTTTGTTTAATGGCGTAGTTTTAGGATATTTAATAAGAAAGAAAATGCACATGGATTATAGAAGATTGTTCAAAAACCTTGGAATTATGTGCTTAACAGGTCTTGTAACAGCTTTCATTTGTGGTGCAGTTTACTTTGGTATGGGTAGTTTGAATATTCCTGAAATTCCACTTGAAATTTCAAGAATTATTATTGTTGGAACTATTTGTTTTGCGACTTA
>JAGOIO010000128.1 GCA_017995595.1 bacterium
TATAAATTGCTTGCAAAATCTATTGAAGAATTTATAAAAGAAGAAAAAGTTTCAAACGAGTTCACTAAGGATTGTTACAATTTAGCTTACGTTTTAGACGGACTGATAAACAGTTACATAGAATGCTATTCTCAGGAGAATCCCGAACTTAATATGATAACAAAGACCAAAGATGTAATGAGAATGTTTTTAAACGCAATCGGAATGGGAAATTATGAATACTAAAACAAAAACGAAAATACTTACATTAATAATAACATTGTGTGCATCTATAAACGGAGTGTTTGCAGTTACAAACAATAACGCACCTACGGTAAAAATAATTGCACCGAAAATAAAAATGCCACCGTTACAAAAGCCTGTACCGGAGAATAAAAATACTATTAACAATAAAGCAAAACAAGCTCCGAAGAAAAAAGTTGCAGAGCATAAAATCGCAGAGAAAAAGGTGCCGGAAAAAGATACAACTACAATACAAAGAGCAACTGTGAAAAAAATCGATTTGAGCTTTGAACAAGCTTACGAATTAATGATGGCAAATAACAATGCAATAAAGGCTTGCGTTGAAGAGATAAATGAAAAGAAATATTTGAAGAAATCAGCTTTTGGAGAACATTTCCCAAAAGTTGGTATAAATTCGACATATACACATCTTAGCGACCCTGTGGAAGTTCGTTCACAATCAATGAGCGTTCCAGTTTTAGGTTCACTAAATACTCCCGCAATAGGATTACAAGATGAAAATATGTGGTCATTAAATGTTGGAGCTGTTTGGAATGTCTTTACGGGCGGAAAAATTATGGCACTAAATTCTGCCGCAAGAGCAAAACTTGAAGGTACAAATAATAAATATAAATCACTAACAAACGACTTAACTGTAGAACTTGTAAAAAGATACTTTGGATTAAAAATGGCACAGCAAGTTGTTGTTGTTCGTCAACAAGTTCTTGATACAACAAAGAAGCACCTTTCAGATGCAAAGAAGCTTGAAGCGGCAGGTATAATTGCACGTTCAGAAAGATTACACGCCGAGGTAGCTTATGCTCAAGCAAAACGAAATTACGAAGCCTCAATGAGAGATGAAGCTGTTGTTCAAGAAGGCTTAAAGACCTTGATAAAATCTGATAAAGTAGGAGATTTAGATGATATAGAAATTTATCCTAGTACAGACTTATTTGTATATAAAGATGAATTTCTTGAATTAAATGAATTTAAGCAAATTGCAATAAAGAATAACCCTGGTTTAAAACAACTTGAGGTTAAAAAGAAACTTGCACAAGCGAATTATAAGAGTAAGGTTGCGAATTATTACCCCACAGTAAGTTTATTCGCATACGATATTCCGGCATCAAACGATTTATCATACTTAATGCCACGTTGGCAAATCGGAGCTATGGCAAATTGGACATTATTTGACGGATTATCAAGATACAATAATGTGAAAGCCGCAGATAGTGTTAGAAAACAAGTAAAATTTGAGCAAATTGATGCAACTAATAATATTTCAAGCCTTGTAACAAAGAATTATGAAGAACTTATGAAATACAAAGAAGAATATGAAAGCACAACAAAATCTATAGAAAGTGCAAATGAAGCATTAAGAGTTAGCATGTGTGCCTTTGAAGAGGGTATGGGAACATCACTTTCTGTAACTGATGCACAAACAGCATTACTCGGTGAAAAAATAACCAGATTGAATTCTATATATAATTATGATATTACATTATCTGATTTACTAAGAACAAACGGAACTTCAGAAAAGATATTAGAATATATAAAAAATTCTAAACATGAGAAATTATAGGGGGACATTATTTTGGAAAAGAAAGAAAATAATAGTTTGAAGATAATAATACTTGGAGCTATAGCTTTAATTATAGTAATTTCACTTGCAATAATTGTTGTAAAAAAGAATAGTGAAATGTTAGTTCAAGGTGAAGTTGATTCAAAAGACGTAGATGTATCAGCAAAAGTAGTTGGAAGAATAAAGCATTTATACGTAAAAAAAGGTGATATGGTTAGAGAAGGACAGATATTAGTACAACTTGATACACCTGATATTGCAGCAAAAGCAGAACAAGCAGATGCAACACTTTCACTTGCAGGAGCTCAGCAGGAAGAAGTTAATAACGGAGCAAGAAAAGAACAAATCAGTGCCGCATATTCACAACTACAACAAGCCTTAGCAGGACAAGAATTGGCAAGAAAGACATACACAAGAATGAAACGTCTTAATACAGAAGGAGTCATTCCAACACAAAAACTTGATGAATCTTCAGCTCAATATAAAAGTGCAACAAAAGCTGCAGATGCCGCACGTTCAGCTTATAGCCTTTATGCTTCAGGCTCTAGATACGAAGATAAAGAAATGGCAGGAGCAAATGTTAGAAAAGCAAGAGGTGCAGTTGCAGAAGTTAATTCTTACCTGAGAGAAAACAGATTAAAAGCACCGAACAAGGGACAAATAACAGATATTCCTGTTGAAGAAGGTGAACTTGTTGCAGCAGGTTTTCCAATAATGACAATAGTTGATTTATCAGATGTTTGGGTAACATTCAATGTTAGAGAAGATATGCTTACAAAACTTCCTATGGGAAAAATATTTGAAGTAACTATTCCTGCATTAGGTAAAAAGCCTGTAAAAGTAAGAGTTAATTATATTTCGGCTATGGGAAACTTTGCAACTTGGAGAGCGACAAAAATTAAAGGCGATTTTGATATGAAGACTTTTGAAGTCAGAGCAGTTCCGGTTAAACCTGTAAATGGTCTGCGAGCTGGAATGAGTGCAGTTTTTGACTGGAATAAGCTAAAATAGGTCGGGTTAAAATTAATGCATGCAATAATTAAGGTTTTAAAAAGAGAAACAGAGATACTGTTATCAAGAAAAGACATACTTGCTATTATGTTTGGCATGCCTGTACTTGTGTGTTTACTTTTATGGCAGATATTTATTTGTAGTGTTCCGAGAGACTTACCTATCGCAATTCTCAATCAAGACAATTCCAGCATTTCAAGAACTCTTGTAAGAATGATAGATGCAACGCCATCTTGTGAAACGAAATATGATGTATTAAGTTTGAAAGAGGGAAAAGACCTTATTGTAAGCGGTAAAGCTTATGCACTTTTAGTTATTCCTCGAGATTTTAAGCGTAATTTATTTAGAGAAACTCCGCCTCAAATTGTATATTATTTTAATAATCAAGCTATTTTGATAAGCGGAATTATGTCGAAAGATATAACAACCGCAGTAATGACTTTTGCAGGAGGAATTAATGCGAAAATACTAATGACAAAAGGTTTGCCGGAATATATTGCAATAGCAAATGCAAATCCTGTCGGAATTGATGAACATATACGTTCAAATCCATACCTTAACTATTCCTATTTTTTAACAATCGCATTATTTATACATACATTTCAAGTCCTTATAGCAAGTATTTCTTGTTGGGCTATTGCACGAGAATTAAAAGACGGAACAGGCAGAGAATGGCTTGAATGTGCTAATAATTCTATAATTTACGCTTTAATCGGTAAATTAATTCCTTACACTCTTTGCTTCTTGTTCATAATAACTACAGTTTTTCTTTTATATTTTGGACTTTATCAAGCACCTTTTGACGGAAATATTCCATTTATACTAATTTCTACATTATTCTATATTGTGGCATACGAACTCGGACCTATAATGTTTATAGGAATAACATCTAACCTAAGATTTTCACTCAGTTGTACAGCTTTCTATACCGCTCTCGGCTTTACTTTCGAGGGAATGACATTCCCTAAGATTGCGATGCCTGCATTTGGACAGTTTTATAGCTCTTTACTTCCTTTGAGCCATTATTTAGCACTTATGGTTGACCAAACTTTTAGAGGCTTTCCGATTGCAAGTGATATCAAGTACGATTTGAATATGTTAGGTCTAATGTTTGTTGCATGCCTGTTCATTCCATTACTGAAAAAACATGCTTTAAACGAAAAGGATTGGTTTAAAATATAATGAAAAATCTTTTTACAATTTTTAAAAATGAACTGATAACAGTTTTTAAAGACCCCGGAACTCAACTTATTATGGTTGGTGCTATTTTCTTATACTCAATGTTTTATCTTGTACCTTTTAGCACTCATGTTTTAAAACATGTTCCTATCGGGGTTGTCGATATGGATAATTCAAACTTTTCAAGAGAACTTATCAGAGATATTCAAAGTGATGAACTCGTTGACGTTGTAAGCTATCCGGCAGATAAAGAAGAAGCACAAAGAGAATATTATAAAGACCAAATTAGAGGATATATAATAATTGCTCCAAATTTTGAAAAAGATTTATTGGAAGGTAAAAATTCCAATATAGGAGCATTTGTAGATTCTGCATATATAATTGTCTATAAACAGATTATGACAGGATTAACAGAACCGATTATGACATATTCAGCAAAAATATCGATAGGACGGTTGGTAAATGCGGGAGTAAATAAAAATGTTGCAATGAGAATAAAACAGCCGTTTGAATATGTGCAAATGCCACTCTTTAACCCTTCTGGCAGTTATCAAAACTATATTTTTCCACTGATATTATTACTTGTTTTACAACAAACAATGTTACTTGGTATAGGAATGCTTGCAGGTACAAGAAAAGAACTTATGCTTAGAGC
>JAGOIO010000127.1 GCA_017995595.1 bacterium
TATTAAATTCATCTTTGCGTTTTCAAAATTATCTTGAGTAAATCTTGGAGCTAAAATAACGTCTTTAATGCTTTTTACTGCACTCTTTGTATCTTGCGGAAGAAAGTTTGTAGAAGCAAAAAGTCCCCTTTCACTTGCATCAAACGTAGTTGAAATACCCTGTTTCTCTAAATCCTTTAAGAAATTTTGTTCGTCTTTTTCTTGTGAACCACAATTTAGCATTTGAGCTAAAATATCTGCAGTCCCAGGTTTTACATCAGCAGGAGCATCTGTCTTTAGACCTAATGACATTGAAGTCAATTCATTTTCGGTATTGTACATACCAAGATTGATTTTATTTGAAAGTTCAAACTTCTTCAATCCATCTGAATTTAATGCGGTTTTATGATTTATTTCATCTGTTTTTTGAGCATTTCCTGTAAATGAAACATTATTTCTTTTATAATTTGATTTTATAGAATCGAGATTTGCAGACTCAGGGTGAACTACCGTTATTGAGACTTTATTCAAATCTAAATATTTCTTTGCAAAATCTGAAATATCTTTACTTGTCATATTATCAACAACTTCATCAAACTTAGAAACACTTTCCAAGTCATTATCCAACATAGCCTGACCAACAGCACTGTTTATTGAATCTGTATCTTCAAACATTTTTGCGGCATATAATTTCAAGTCTTTTTTAATTATTTGCATATCTTCTTCACTCGGAGGATTTTTTGCCAAATCATTTATTCCTGAAAATATTGTTTTTAAAACTTTTTCACTTCTATCTTCAGAAGTTTCTGTTTCAAGTAATATAACTCTGTTATCGCTTGGCTTATTACTGATTCTTTCTGTACTTACCAATGCACTTGAATTAACAAGTTCTAAAGGTCTTTCCAACCTTGAAACACTTGAACCCAATAGCAAATATTGAATTGCATCTAATATAGTTTTATCTTTAGTATTTGTATTTGATGGCCCGTTAAAACCAATACAAATAATAGATGAATTAGTCTTGTCTGAAATTATATCATTTCTAACTGATTTTTGAATAGGATTCATTGACTCAAATTTTCTACCTTTAACGGGAGGCTTCTTTGATTGAAATTCCTTTGACACAAGTCCCATAACTTCATCAGGATTAACTTCACCCGTAACAACAGTTACCATATCTGAAGGATAATAATTTTGTCTATAATAATTAGCGACATCATCTCTTGTTAACTTATTTATATTGTCAACTGTACCACCAATAACATCAGTTGATGTTGATTTTATATTATATAAATTTTTCAAAGTCGTATTAACCGCAATATTTGAAGGATTATCCAAAATCATACTTATTTCTGACGTTACAGGACCTTTTTCCTTTTCTATCATATTCAAAGCAAATAAGGGATTTTCTAACATTTCGGCATGAATCTTAATAGTTTTTGCCAAATCATTTTTTTTCAATTGATTTGTCGCAACATAATAATCTGTTTGAGCAAAACCCGTAGAGGCATTCGTTTCTGCACCCATTTTATCAACAGTTTTGAAGAATTCACCTGGTTGCAATCCGGCATCGCCATTATTTCCACCTGAACCGTTAAACAAATTATGTTCAATAAAATGACTTATACCACGTTTTTCATCAGGCTCATTCATTGAACCTGTGTTTACATAAGTTTTTACGTAAGTTTGCCCTTCTTTGGGAATAATAACAACTTTCTGACCATTTTCCAGCCTGTACAAATTAGCGGTCGTAGATTTGTTCAGTTGAACTTGCCCCAAAGAATCATAACGTAAAGGAGCTTTCACGCTAAATGTAGGCGTAACATTAGCCAAAGGACTTGTTTTCTTCACAGATGACGGAATTGTCATATTCGGATTTTCTGGAACAGCTTTTGGCTGGTCAACTTGTCCTTTAAATGTAACTTTATAAAAAATGTTATTTGTATTTATTTGCACTACAAATCTTTCTATGTTATCTCCACATATTTAGTTAAAAACACAAAACCTATAAAATTTGACATATTTTCTGATTATACTTAATAAATTTAAACATAAGCAATAACTATATTTTGGCTTTCATAAGTTCTTCCGCCTTAATTAAATCCTTTTCCTCGTCTATATCAAATGTAAAATCTGACACAAAGATACAAGGATTATCTCCGACAAAATCTTGATTTCTCATAAAAATTTCATACTTAACAGTATAAAATGCCCCATTTTCACAATATATTTTATAATGCTTATCTAAATCTTGTCGTCTTGGTCTGTCTCGATAATCATACAATGAATCAAATTTACCGTCTCTTCCTCGCCACAAGCCATGGGTTAAACCTTGTTCACTAGCACTAAAACAACTATCATAGCCATTTTGTGAAAAATAAAATTCAAAAGCTTTATCTATAAATTCTGAAGTTCTGAAAGGTGAAGTCGGTTGAATTAGTGTTATATAATTCGGTTTATATCCGCATTTTTCAAGTTCTAAAGCTGAGTGAACCATCACAGGTGCAGTCTTTGTTTCATCTTGTGCAAGTTCAATCGGTCTATTTATAACCTCTGCACCGAAGCCTTCACAAATTTCTTTAATTTCTTCATCTTCCGTTGAGACAACAAATCTTGTAATATATTTTGAATTTTTACATGCCTCAATAGAATACCACACCATCGGTTTTCCGTTAATTAAACGTATATTCTTTCGCTTTATTGATTTTGAACCTCCCCTTGCAGGGATTATTGCTAATATTTCTCTCAATCCTAAACTCCATTCTTATCTGCATTTTATTACAAGTTTGAAATTTTGGCAAAAAAAAACCTGAAATATTTCAGGTATTTTAAAAATAGTTTTGGATTAATAGGAATTTAGGAAGGAATGGAAGGTTTGTTTGGAAAAAACTTTTAAAAATAATGCGTTTTATAAAACAGGTACAAACACTTATTATTTTAAATTTAAAAATGCTTTGTTATTAAAAGCGATAATTCTCATGCTTTCCCAGATAAGTTCCGGTTTATTTTCGCATTTGATAGATGAAATAGGATTGTTTTCTTCGTTAACTGCAACTTTTGCTAAATCACTTGTTACTGTCATTGCCATCTTTGTTACCTCTTTCTTCTTACATATATATAAAGTATATACAAAATGTCAAATTTCAAGACTTATTTGTTTTGTTACATAACTTTACATATATTTCTCAAAAATCGGTCAATTTTAGTCAGACTCATGTTTTTATATAGAAAAGGAAGGTCTGTAAAAATATGCCAGAAATAAATCAAAATATAAATCCAAATTATTTTCAGCAACAAGCTATAGGCTACGGTGCATCAAATCAAGATGTAAAACAAGCCATTAGTAATAATACAGTTGTAAAACCTGCCACTGATGAAAAAGATGAATACAGAAAACTTGCAATGACACCTTTTATCGGAGCAGGAATTTATTATGGCATGTCAAAATATAATAAATCTTGTAACGGCAAATACGAAAATACAGTCTTGGCAAAAATCGGCAGATTTGGAGACAAAGTTGCTCATTGGAAAATATTTGATAATAAAGTCGTAAATACAGTAGTTGATAAAAGCGTAAATATTAAAAATAAATTTTTCAACGATTTAGTACCAAAAAGCAAAGTTTTAAATGCATTTTTCAATAATCCGACAAAACCACAAGTTCAAATGGTTGTACTTCAAGCTAGCGGACCTAAGGCAGAATTAGCAAAGAATGCAGCTGATAAACTATGGGAATTAACAGAACAAGGTAAAAATTCATCAATGCTTGAGAAATTTGGCTACAAAGATAAAGCAGGTGAATTTGAGAAATTAGTAAAACATGCACATGAAGAACAAAATATTCCAAAAATTTTAAACATATTAAAATCACAAGGTGAAACTGTAGAAAAAACAGCAACAAAAGGATTTAAAATTCCGTTCACACAAACTTATGTATTACAAGGTTTGAAAGAAAAAATGAACAACGGCTTCTCATATTCAGAATGTGCTAATAAAATTGAAGCCTTAAACGGAAAAGGTAGCGGAGCTCAAGCGACAACAAGACTTGGCAAATTCTTACCAAAAGCTTTGCACAGAGGACTTGAAGGTTTAACACAATCAAGTTCAGGAGGAATGTTTGCAGCATTACTTGGAGCATATTTTGTTGCAGAAGCAGTAAATAACACAATTAAAGCAGACGGTTTTAACGAAAAGCGTAAAACTTTACCTGAAAACTTAATTTACTTAATGGGTTGGTATATTACAATGCCAATAAGTATAAGATTAATGCACCATGTAGGCGGTTTACAATATATCGGAGTAAAAGACGTTGCAGGTTACAGAAAGAAACTCGATTTATTCAATTCAAAAGCCAGTGGCTTAAAAGTTGAAGGTAATAAGTTCGTAAAAATGACCGAAGACGAAATGAAAGCTATAGGCGGAAGATTTAAGGATAAAGAAGCTTATAAAACAGCATTAAAAGATTTAAAAGGCACTTTAAATGAAGGTGCAAAATGGTATCATAAACCTTTCAGATTACTTGGTCGTATCATGTCTGTAGGTTTGGAACAAATCAGACCATACGTCGCAACAGAAGGTGCAAAAGATTCTAACAAAATTTTAGAAACACTTAAAAAAGGTAAATTCCAATTTAAGCAAGGTGCAGGCTATCCTATGAGATTCCTAACATT
>JAGOIO010000129.1 GCA_017995595.1 bacterium
AATATTCACTACACACATGTATATAAAGTTATTTTTTTAGAAAAAATTTACAATGTAGTGATTTTTGTAACGAAATATTTAAGATTTGACATGTGAAGCAAAAAAAACTTGTAAATAAAATAATAAAGTGCTACAATTATCGTATAGAAAATTAGTTGTTTTAGTGTTTTAAATATTTAGTTTTAGGTTGGGGAAAATCTTATGGTAAGAATAAATACGGATAATTTTACTTATGCAATGCAAAAAGGAAGTTTAATGTTTAGAGGCTACTATAAAAATTTACCGATAAATAATACAAATGAAATACTTACGAAAAACACAATGGATTTTCGTGGGTTTCAGAATAAAAACGCGGGTTGTAATTTCTGCACAACCGCCTAATGGTAAAATAAAAGGTGCAACGTTGTTGCACCTTTTTATTTTTAAACTTTAAACTTAAAGCCTAAATAAAACTAATTATTTTCAACGACTTCATTGTCTTTGTGTTTATTGATGATGTCTTGGATTTTCGTCATAATCTCATCACCTTTTCTCTGAATATCAGAAACTGCAACATCAGCCTTTTCTCTGATAACTTTTACAGTCTTATCAGTTTTTTCTGCAACATCTTTTGATGCATCACAGATTTGGTCTCGAGTTTCTTCACCTGATTGCGGAGCAAGTAATAGCCCTGCAACAGCACCTAAAGCACCACCAACTACAAAACCTGCTAAAAATTTACCTACTGACATAGTTCATTCTCCTTTTTATTAATGTCTCTTTTTTACAGCTTTCATAGCCGTACAGAAACCTTTTACTAACCCTTTTGTCAAACCGCCTGAAAGATTTTTTACCCTTGCAAAGGCAACTGCACCTGCTCCAAACATATTTTCTATAGCCTTATCAAGCGAATTAACTTGTTTATCAGCTTTTTGAGCAATAGAATTTAAGTTTTGAAGAGTTGTATTAAATTCTTTCAATGTCGGTTCAAGCTCTGTTTTAACAATACTTGCCGTACTGTCAACAGTCTTTGTTAATTTAGAAATATCAAAAATTAATTTTACTAAGAAACCACCAACAAGCAACACGATAATTCCGGTTGCAACAACCAAAAAAGTTAATCCGTGATTTAATAGTATTTGAGATGTCTCCATTTTTACCTTTTCTTTCTTAATTAATTAAAATCGTATTCTGTCTCTTCTAGTTCTTTAGCCTTTTCAAGCTTTTTTGATTGTAACATGTGGCTCAATTTTCTATATTGACGCTCGATTTTATACTTAATTAAATCAATAGATTCCAAAGCTTGTTGCTTTGCTTCCTTAACTTCAGGAGAATGCTTTTCAGCAAAATCAGTTACCGCTTCTTTTAATTCTTTTCTTGATTCATCACCGGACTTTGGTGCATAAAAGACACCTGCTAAAATTCCGCCTACAACGCCTGCCATTAGTCCCAGACCGAAGCTTATTGAATTACTTGATTTACTCATGTTTTTACCTCGACTTTCGTTTTATTTTTACCAGTATAACATATTTTTTTCAAATTACAATCCTAAAATCTAGGCTGTTTGTAATTCATTCTTAACTTCCATAAATACATCTATCATTATATTTAGGAATAATATTTTCTTTTTATATTTATCTTTTAGCAAAAAGATGCCTAAAAAGACAATAAGTTGTTTTATAAGCCCAAATCTAAACTCTCGCTCTTTTTTTCGAGCAATTTTTTCCACAGATAAAACTTTTTCATTAGCTTTCACAAGAGTTTCTCTTAATTTTAAGAACAAAGCCTTCAAAACTTCACGTTGAGACTTAACCTCTTTTTCTAAGCTAATGACTTTTTTATCAAATTTGTATAGCTTAATAATTATAGCCATAGCTATAATTATTTCAAATATAAAAAATGTAGCAATAAATATTTTAATCATAATCTTTTTGTATTATCATTTGAATTATACAAAAAGTTCAAGGATTTTGGAATACACTCCAAGGACTATTTATTTTAAGATAAAAAAAGACTTAAAGTTTAAACATATCGGAGAAAAACATGCACAAATTCAAATTTTGGAAAATAAGATTTTATATATCACTTTGCGTGGCAAGAATTATATCTGCACTTATTGCAATGATGCACCGCTCTTCAGGAACATCTTTTGTGGGACTTATCGTTTTAAAGATTTGCCCTAAATTTCTAAGATACTGCTCAGATTACGTGAAAAAAGATATAATTGCAGTTACAGGAACTAACGGAAAGACAACAACCGCAGGACTTATTTCATGCATTCTTGAAAATGATGAGCAAAAAGTAGTTCATAATGAAAAAGGTGCGAATATGTTAACAGGCATTACAAACGCTCTTGCCTTGAAATTAGCACCTTGCAAGCGTTTTGATTATTATGTCTTAGAATCAGATGAAGCCTATTTAACTAAAATGTACGACTATCTCCCATCAAACAAGCTTCTTGTTACAAACTTATTCAGAGACCAGCTCGACAGATACGGAGAACTCGATACAACAGCAAAAAAAATTCAAAGTGCAATAGATAAAAATACAGATTTAAAATTATTCCTAAATGCAGATGACCCTATGGTTGCAAATCTTGGAAGTAATGTTAAAAATAGAGTATTCTTCGGTTTTGATAAAATAGAAATTGTTTCAAACCCTCTTGAATCAAATGCTCCTGTAGAAGTAGTAAACTGCCCGATTTGTGGAGAAGCATTAAAATACAACGACAGATTTTTCGCACAACAAGGACATTACTACTGCGATTGTGGCTACCAAAGACCACATTGTGATTACTGTGCAGATGTAAAAATATTTAATGAATACTCAATCTTGAGTGTAAAAAACGAAAGCGAAACTCTTGATTTTAAAGTAAGCTTAATAGGCTTATATAACGCCTATAACGCACTTGCCTCTATTGCAATAGCTCTTGATGCAGGATATGACCAAAATAAGATTCAAAATGCTCTAAATAATTATCAACCGATTTTTGGAAGAGCAGAAAAGCTTTTATTAAACGGGCATCAGGTTTTAGTCCAACTAATAAAAAATCCGACAGGTGCAAGCGAAGCTTTAAAGACCGTAGATTTAAACACTAATCCTGTAATTATTATAAATGATAATTATGCCGACGGACGAGACGTTTCTTGGCTTTGGGACGCAGATTTTGAATATCTTAGAAACGTCAAAAATCCAATTATTGTATCAGGTCATAGAGCAAAAGATATGGCCGTAAGATTAAAATATGCAGGAATTGACTCTTCTAAAATAATTGTCATTCCAAAAATCAGACATGCAATAAGACACGTCTTAACTAAATTAGATATAAATGAAAAGATAACAATTTTACCAACATATACAGCACTTTTAAAAATGCAAAGTGTAATAAGAAGTCAAAAAATATAATTAATAAGGAAATCAGATGAAAAGAGCAATATACCCCGGGAGTTTTGACCCGATAACAAAAGGACACCTCGACGTTCTCAAAACAGGTGCCGAAATTTTCGACGAAGTTATTATAGCAGTTGCTAATAATTCAAGTAAAAATCCGCTTCTAACAACAGAAGAACGTGTTCTACTAATAAAAGAAAGCATCAAAGATATTAAAAATGCTAAAGTTGACACATTTGACGGTTTAACTATTGAATATGCTAAAGAAAAAGATGCGAAAGTCCTTTTAAGAGGTCTTCGTGCGGTTTCAGATTTTGAATACGAAATGCAACTTTCCCAAACTAATAGTGCTTTATGCCCAGAAATAAAAACCGTATTTTTGATAACAAAACCACAATACAACTTTATTTCCTCAAGTGCTGTAAAAGAAATCGTTTTATCAAACGGCGATATATCAAAATTTGTACCAAAACCTGTTTGCGACTATTTGAAAAATAAGTTAAAAAAAGACTAAACTTTCTCAAAAAAACATTTGCCAAATAGAAATTATTGTTATACTATGTTATTATAAATTTAGAAAGGTAAACAAACGTTATGAAAATGGAACAATGCGGAATTTTTGATCTTCTAAAACGCTTAGAAATAGAATTGGATAAAAGTTTTCCTATTTTACCGAATTATATTGTTGCTGTAAAGGTTAAAGAATTTGAATCATTAATTGATAATATTTACGATGCATTGCCTGCTGAAGTTCAAGAGGCAAGAGCATTTTTAAGACGCAGAGAAGAATTACAAATGGAAGCTCAACAAAAAGCTGAAAAAATTATTCTTGATGCTCAAAATGAAGCAAGCAGATTGCTTAGTGAATCAGATGTTCTAAGAGCTGTACAAAACGAAGCTGAAAAGATTAAAGAACAAGTGATTTCTGATTGTGAAGATATTAAACATAAAGCTTTAGATGAAGCTGAAAATATTAGAATTCAAGCAAAAGACGAAGCTGCCAAGATTAAAGAAGGTGCTGAAGTTTATGCTGAACAAGTTTTAAATAGCTTGGATAAGAATTTAACAGAACTTCAACAAGTTGTTAAAAACGGTCAAATTTATATGGAAAAACTTCGTGGAGAAGCTGCTCCTGTTGCGACAGACTACGACCCTTTAGCAAATAACTATCCTCAAGATAGTGCTGATGCTCCTCAAGCAAATTTTAATATTGAGTAATTAATATATTCTCGAATTACAGAATTAAAAAGCGAACATTAAAAATGTTCGCTTTTTATT
>JAGOIO010000130.1 GCA_017995595.1 bacterium
GTCTAAATCATGAACTTGAATTATTAAACAAATGCATGAACAGTTTTGACTACAGTGCTACAGAAAAAGCAAAGCTTGGAAAATATATTCAAACAATTACAACAAGCATTAATAATGATAAAAAGGGTGAAATGGAAGAAATTCTAGGAATTTATAAGACACTATCACCAAAGAATTACACAGGAGTAAAAAAATCAGCAGACAAAGCTACAAAAGCACTACAAAAAGCAACGGATATTGAAGAAAATAAATTGTTTGATAAAGTTCGAGATTTCAAAGTCGGAATAGTTGCCGCAGATATGGTAACAGTTGGAACATCATTAGGCATAGTAGGCTCAGGTCTTATAACCGCAGATAATAACGACGAACGAGCTTCTGTTTCACTTAGATACGGCATTCCGGTATTAGGTGCAGTAACAACATCTCTTCTTTGTACGGCAAAATTAATTTCAGGTCCAAAAGCTATCGTACTTGGCTTAGGTTCAGGTGAAGTTATACACAAAATAGGAAACTACGTTGATGAAAAGCGTAAAGAAGTAAATACAGGAGCAAAAACGCAACCCCCTCAAACTAATAACGCTCCGATTACAACTGGACAACAGACTAAAGCTAAGGCTCAATCAACAACTACACCGCCAGTTCAAAAAAATGATTCAACTGAAGTTGTAAAAAAAGAAGATAAAACAACTAACTAATAACAAAAAATAATAAAATTATCTAATATCGACAAAATCAACGTATTGAGACAACAAGTTTTTAATTTCCTCAAATTGTTCGTCCGAATACGTTTTTTTTGTCATAAAACTTTTATCAAGAGTTTTTGTCGGTACAAACTTTTGCAAATAATATTTTTTTGCTCCATCTAAAATCTTTCCAATTTCATTAAAATCGAAATAAGAAAGTTGCGAACTTACAATAGTAGTACGAAACTCATAATCAACATGGTTTTGAATTAAAAAATCAATGCTTATTAAAATATCTTCTTCTTTAACCTTAGAACAAACGACCTCAGAATAACGGTCTATTGGAGCCTTAATATCCATTGCAACATAGTCAACAAGATTCTCATTTATAAGCTCTTTTAACATCTCAGGATTTGTACCGTTAGAGTCAAGTTTTACTAAAAAATCCATGTCTTTTATTTCTTTAATAAAATCTTTTAAATCATGTTGCAAAGTAGGTTCACCACCGGTAACAACGACACCGTCCAATTTGCCTTTTCTTGTACTCAAAAAAGAAAGCACATCATCAGGCTTAATTAAGTCTGATGATGTGTTTTCAAATAATTCAGGATTGTGGCAATATGGGCATTTAAAATTACAGCCCTTTGTAAAAATTATTGCCGAAATCATACCCGGATAATCAATTAAAGAACTTTTTTGAAATCCTCCGATTATCATTATATAGTTTGAACACTTTCACAAATTTCGGTATTCATGCTTTGTTCAACATCAAAAGTTTGTCTTGCTTCAAATTCAGCACGTTTACCTTCATTCCATTGTCTTACAGGTCTGATATACCCTACAACACGAGAGAATACATCACAAGATTCTCCACATTTAGGACATTTAAAATGCTCACCGGGAACATAGCCGTGAGTCGGACACGTACTGAAAGTTGGTGAAAATGTAAAGTATGGAAGTTTATAATTTGAACATACTTTTTTAACTAATTTTTTCATTATATCAATGTCATAAATTCTTTCACCAGCAAAGATGTGAACAACTGTACCACCTGTATATTTTGTTTGTAACTCATCTTGATTATCCAAAACTTCAAAAATATCATTAGTAAAGTTTACAGGTAATTGAGTTGAGTTAGTATAGAAAGGTTTAGCTTTCTTTTCGTAGTAGTCTTTATCATTAGCACACTTGATAGAAGGGAATTTTTCCTTATCTATTTTTGCAAGTCTGTAAGAAGTACCTTCAGCAGGAGAAGCTTCTAAATTATAATTATGTCCAGTTTCTTCTTGATAGCCTCTTATACGTTCTCTCATAAAGTCCATAACTTTAAGAGCAAACAATCTGCCTTTTTCTTCACCGATAGAACACCCTATCAAATTTTCACAAGCTTCATTCATACCAACCAAACCGATTGTTGAAAAATGGTTTTTCCAATAAACACCATATCTTGCTTTAATGTCTCTTAGATAGAATTTTGTATAAGGATATAAATCCTTTTCAGTAAAGTTTTCAAGAACTTTTCTCTTAATTTCCAAACTTTCCTTGGCTAAATCCATTTTCTCTGCCAAATTAGCAAAGAATTCATCTTGGTTTTTAGAAATCAAACCAATTCTTGGCATGTTAAGAGTAACAACACCAATTGAACCTGTTAGAGGGTTAGAACCAAAAAGACCGCCACCTCTGTATTCAAGTTCTCTGTTGTCAATTCTAAGTCTGCAACACATAGAACGTGCATCTTCAGGATTCATATCAGAATTGATAAAATTAGAGAAGTAAGGAATACCGTATTTTGCAGTCATTTCCCACAAACCGTCTAAATCTTTATTATTCCAATCAAAGTCTTTTGTAATGTTATAAGTAGGAATAGGGAAAGTAAATACTTGACCGTCAGAATCCCCAGCCATCATAACTTCAAAGAATGCTCTGTTCAACATATTCATTTCTTCTTGGAATTCGCCGTAAGTTTCTTCCATAACTTCACCACCAAAGATAACACCTTGGTCTTTATAATAGCTTGGAACATTCAAATCCATTGTAATATTTGTAAATGGTGTTTGGAAACCTGTACGAGTCGGAACATTCAAGTTAAATACGAATTCTTGCATAGCTTGCTTAACTTGAGTGTAATCCAAATTATCATATCTGATAAATGGAGCAAGTAATGTATCAAAGTTTGAAAAAGCTTGAGCTCCTGTAGCTTCACCTTGCATAGTGTACATAAAGTTAACAACTTGACCTAACGCAGTTCTAAAATGTTTTGCAGGAGAACATTGAACTTTTCCCTTAACACCAGTAAAGCCCTGAGTTAAAAGGTCTTTCAAATCCCACCCTACGCAATATACAGACAACATGTTCAAATCATGAATATGTAAATCACCTTGCATGTGAGCTTCTTTAATTTCATTCGGATAAATTTTATTCAACCAATATATTTTATTGATATGAGATGAAATGTAATTATTCAAACCTTGGATAGAATAAGACATGTTAGAATTTTCATTAACTTCCCAATCTAATTTTTTCAAATAATCATCAACCATTGTAATATTGGCATTTTCAGTATATTCTCTTAATTTTGCTTGTTGTTCACGATAAAGCATATAAGATTTTGCTGTTTTCTTATAATCTGAAGATAATAAAATATATTCAACTATATCCTGAATTTCCTCAACTGTCGGAGCTTTCAAATTTTCTTTTTTTTCATTGACCAAATTTCTGGTAGCTTCAACGACTTTGTCCGTCAAAGACATGGCAGTATTCGTATCGAATTCCTTTGTAACTTTTGCAGCTTTTTCAATAGCATTCGTGATTCTTTCGGAATTAAATTCTACGATTTTTCCATCTCTTTTGATAATTTTGTCCATACAATCTCCTTTTTACTAATAGTGATTTTCACTTAAGGAAACAGGGTAAATCTGTTTTTTTCGACTCAATACTTTTAAGCAAATATGCTTCCTGATAAATTTCCCATATACCCAAATCTCCTGTCTCGAGGTAACAACTGCTAAACTAAGCATTCCGACTTTTTACGGCTGCGGACCAGTGAGGGACTTACACCCTTGCTTTCCTTAATTTAGTTTTTTTATTATAGTTCACAAAACCATGACTGTCAACAGTTTTCATGCAATTTAGACCATGAGGTTTACATTTGTAGTAGCAAATAAAGTTGTAAAACTTTTATTAAATGGGTAGATTAAATATCTTTACGAAGTATAATTTTTATGAAGAAAGATTTAAAAATGTTTATTTCTTTAATTTTTGTGAATATATTGAAAATTCACATGATATAAATATAATAGAAGTAATATATTATATATTGTATATTACGAGGAAAAGGAAAAAGTATGCAAGAAACCGTAGCGAAAACACCAGAAAAGAGACTCACAAAAATAGATTTTAACTGTGATGCAGCTCAAGTTTTTGGGTTTTCAACAACAAAAAATGAAGATCAAATTTTAGATTATATAAGTTCTGTTAGTATAGCCACAGGATTTCATGCAGGAGACCCTGTTTCAATAAAAAAAGCTATACAAAAAGCGAAAGAAAGAAATATATCAATAGGAGCTCATATCGGTTTTAATGACCTTCAAGGATTTGGAAACAGACCTATGAATTTATCTGATGACGAACTTGAATCGCTTGTAATTTATCAGGTTGGAGCTTTAATGACATTTGCAAAAGCTTGCGGAGCAGAAGTAGAGTATGTTCGTCCGCACGGTGCTATGTATAAAATGGCAAGTGAAGATTTTTCTTTTTCTTGTGCAATAGCAAGAGCAAT